>CANIRI010000051.1 GCA_947469815.1 Comamonadaceae bacterium
CGCAGCCCCAGGACACCAGCAGGCCCGCCAGGGTCTCGCGCAGCTGGTCATCGGCCTCCAAAAGCAGAACCCGCAGGCCCTGCAAATCGGCAATCTGCGCACCGGAGGGGCCCACGGCCACAGCGCGTTCCGCCTCGGCTTGGATCTGGCGAGGACGCGCGATCGGAAGCGTCACAGAAAAGCGGGCACCGCAGCCCAGCGCCGAACGAACCGCCAATGCGGCGCCCAGTACGTCGGCCGTGCGGGCCACGATATGCAGCCCCAAGCCCATGCCTTTAGAGACGTCGGCGCTCTCCCCGTCAACGCGATAAAACTCCTGGAATATCTGCTGATGGTGCGCGGGGTCGATCCCACGCCCACTGTCAAGCACCTCGATGCGCACCCCGGTGCCGTTGTGAACCGTTCGGCACACAATCAGCACAGCGCCCTGGCTGGTGTAGCGCAGCGCGTTATGACCCAAATTCATGACCACCCGCTGCAGCAAAGCCGGGTCGGTCAGAGCCCATAAATCCGTGGGTCGCACCCGCAAGCGCAAATTCTGGGCACGCGCCTGCACCGACAAGGCCGCGCGCACAGCCTGGAAGGTTCTCTCAATCGGATGCGCCTGAAAATTCGGCGCGACGGCCCCCGCTTCCAGCTTGGACAAGTCCAGCAAACCATCGAGCAAATCCTGCATGGACTGCACTGCGGATTCGAGGTTGTCCACCAAGGTGTCTGCGCCGCGCCCCAGCGGGAGCTGCCCTAATCGGGCGATCAACAGGCCCATGGCATGAATCGGTTGGCGCAGGTCGTGGCTGGCAGCCGCAATAAAGCGTGACTTGGCCTGCGTGGCGTTTTCTGCTTCCTCTTTGCGCTGGCGCAATTCGCGGGTCACGTCGTCGACCAGGGCTTGCAACTCCTCTTTGCCCCATTGCAACCTTTCGCCGATCACACCCAGCGTGCGGTAACTCGGGGCCAAAGGTCCATTTGCGGCTGACAGTTTGGCAATTTGCGAAAAATCATTGCCCTCGATGCTTTGGATCGCTGCATTCAGACGCGCCGTGTTCTCGCGGTCACGCCGCAGTGCCCGCCACGCCACCAGGCCACTGATGCCGCATGCCACCGCCAACAACGCAATCAACCATTCCCGCACCAAGGCTATCCCCCCTATTTCAGCGGCTCAACAGGGGTCACAATAAGCCCATGGCCGAAAATTCCACGCCCCGCATTCTCCCCCTGGTAGACCAGCGCGCACGCCGCCTGGCCGCACCGGCGGCAGCCTTTGCCGAGGCCACCCGGGTCCGACCCACCGGACACTTGCAGGACAGTTTGCAACGCCCCCTGCACGACCTGCGCATCAGCGTGACCGACCGCTGCAATTTCCGCTGCAGCTACTGCATGCCCAAAGAGGTTTTCGATAAGGATTATGTCTACCTGCCGCAGTCTGAACTGCTCAGCTTTGAAGAGATCACCCGCATTGCAAGCCAATTCGTCGCCCACGGCGTGGAGAAGATCCGGCTCACCGGTGGTGAGCCCTTGCTGCGCAAAAACCTCGAAGTGCTGATCACCCAGCTGGCGGCCTTGCGCACGCCGCAGGGTAAGCCGCTGGATTTGACGCTCACCACCAACGGCTCCTTGCTGGCGCGCAAAGCGGTGGCCCTGAAGGCTGCGGGCCTGCAGCGCGTCACCGTCAGCCTGGACGGCCTGGATGACACGGTCTTCAAACGCATGAACGATGTGGACTTTCCGGTCTCTGATGTGCTCGAAGGCATAGCCGCTGCGCAGGCCGCAGGACTGGGTCCAATCAAGGTGAATATGGTGGTCAAGCGGGGAACCAACGACCATGAAATCCTGCCCATGGCCCGGCATTTCCAGGGCAGCGGCGTCGTGTTGCGGTTCATTGAATTCATGGATGTGGGCGCCACCAACGGCTGGCGCATGGACGACGTGCTGCCCTCCGGCGCGGTGGTGGAGCGCATCCACGCCGCCATGCCGCTGGTCGCGCTGGACGCGTCGCAGGCGGGCGAGACGGCCCAACGCTGGGGCTATGCGGGCGCAGACGGGCGCTACGACTCGCAGCTGGGAGAAATCGGCGTCATCAGCAGCGTCACCCAGGCTTTTTGCGGTGATTGCAGCCGCGCGCGCCTGTCCACCGAAGGCCAGTTGTACCTGTGCCTGTTTGCCAGCCAGGGCTACGACTTGCGCAGCCTGGTGCGGGCCGGCAGCGACGACGGCGATCTGGCCTCTGCGATCGCCCACATCTGGCGCGGCCGGGGCGACCGCTATTCCGCGCTGCGCGCCGGACTGCCCACCGACAAGGGGCTGGGTGCAAAGAGGGTGGAAATGAGCTACATCGGGGGCTAGCCGACCATGTCTGTTCCCGCTACAGCCGCAATCCGCGCCGACCAGGTGTGTGCCGTGGTGCTGGCCGGCGGCGAAGGCCGTCGTATGGGTGGCGCCGACAAGGGCCTGCAACTGCTCGATGGAAGCCCTCTGGCCCGCCACGCGCTGCAACGTTTGCAACATCAAACACTGGGCGTACCGCGCACGCTGGCGATCAACGCCAACCGCAACCAGGCGCTGTATGCCAGCTGGGGCGTGCCGGTCTGGATGGATGCGGTCGGCGGCTTTGCCGGGCCCCTGGCTGGATTCCACACCGCCTTGGCGCAGTGCGCCGCCACGCACGACTACCTGCTGACCGTGCCCTGTGATTCACCGCTGTTTCCGCTGGATCTGCTGGCCCGGCTGGCGCAAGCGCTTGCCGCAAGCCATGCCCCCATCGCCATGGCCAGCGCTCCCGACGGACCGCAAGACCCGACGCTGCGCAGGCAACCGGTTTTTTGTTTGCTCAAAACCAGCCTCTTGCCCAATCTGGCGCAGTACCTGCAGGAAGGCGGGCGCAAGATCGATGCTTGGACGCAAGCGCAAGGCCAGGTCGAGGTGGCATTCAACCAGCCGCACGACAACGCGCGTGCCTTTTTCAACGCCAACACCCTGGCGGAACTGCAGGCGCTGCACCAGCCGCCAGCGCTGACCCCGTGACACCATGAAGACCCTTGAGCAGATCGCAGCCGCATTGCAGGGCTACGACCCGCAGGCCCTGCCCGCGCACGTGGTCAATGCCTTTTTGGCCGAGTGGGTGCCCGCGCCGCATCGCACCGAAACCACCCCACTGATGCAGGCGCTGGGGCGTGTTTTGGCCGAGGATGTGGTCTGCCCGATTGACGTGCCGGCGCACGACAACTCGGCCATGGACGGCTACGCGTTCGATGGCAGCCAACTCGACAGCGCCAAACCGCTCACGCTGCAGGTGCTGGGCACCGCACGGGCCGGATCGGCCTACGCCGGGGCTCTCGCCGCAGGGGAGTGCGTGAAGATCATGACCGGTGCCGTCATGCCCGCAGGGCTCGATACCGTGGTTCCCCAAGAGCTGGTGCAGCTTGACGGCGACGGCATCACCATCCCGCCCGGGCTGCTGCGCCGCGGCGACAACCGCCGCCAGGCCGGCGAAGACCTGCGCCAGGGCAGCGCTGCGCTCACGCGCGGCGCCCGGATCACCCCGGCCGCGCTGGGCCTGATTGCCAGCCTGGGCATTGCGCAGCTGCCTGTCTATGCGCGCTTGCGGGTGGCTTATTTCAGCACCGGTGACGAAATTCTGAGCCTGGGGGATGCGCCGCGCGAAGGTGCGGTGTACGACAGCAACCGTTACACCGTGTTTGGCATGCTGCAGCGCATGGGTGTTGAGGTGCTGGATCTGGGCGTGGTACCCGATCAACCCGCGGCGCTGCAAGCCGCATTTGAGCGCGCCGCGCGCGAGGCCGATGCCACCATCACCAGCGGCGGGGTCAGCGTGGGCGAGGCCGACCACACCAAAGCCATGATGCGCCAACTGGCGCGCAGCGCGCCGGACGGCAGTGGCGGCGGCGTGGTGTTTTGGCGCATCGCCATGCGTCCGGGCCGCCCCATGGCTGTGGGGCGCATAGGGCACAAGCCCCTATTTGGACTGCCCGGCAATCCGGTGGCGGTGATGGTCACCTTTCTGGCCTTTGTGCGCCCGGCGCTGTGGCGGATGATGGGGGCTGAGGTCAGCGAACCACCGCTGCTGCAAGCCCGCAGCAGCGAAGCCATCCGCAAAAAACCGGGCCGTACCGAATACCAGCGCGCCATCGTCAGCACCGGCAGCGACGGGGCGCTCACGGTGCGCACCACGGGTCAACAGGGCTCCGGTGTTTTGAGCTCGATGGTGCAGGCTAACGGCCTGCTGGTACTGGCCCATGAACAGGGCGATGTCGCGGTGGGTGACCTGGTCAGCGTGATGCTGTTTGATGGGGTGTTGTAGCGCCGCTTCAGCCCACGTCCATGGCCAGGGTCACGCCCTGGTTGGCCAGCGCGTCGGCGCGTTCATTGCCGGGGTCACCGGCGTGGCCTTTGACCCAGCGCCAATCGATGCGATGGCCGCCGGTGGCCACCAGATTGTCCAGCCGCTGCCACAAATCCACATTTTTCACCGGCTGCTTGGAAGCGGTCTTCCAGCCCTTGGCTTTCCAACCGGGTAACCATTCGGTGATGCCCTTGAGCACATACTGGCTGTCCAGATGCAGCGTCACCGCACAGGGGCGTTTGAGCGCTGTCAATGCCTGGATCACGGCCATCATCTCCATGCGGTTGTTGGTGGTGCCCAGTTCGCCGCCACACAGTTCTTTGCGGGTTCCGTCGGGGGCGCATAGCAACACGCCCCAACCGCCAGGGCCGGGATTGCCTTTGCAGGCACCGTCGGTATAAATCACGACTTCATTCATGGGGGATACTCTGCTTTCCAGCCTCCAGGTGGCTGGCCACGGGTGCGGTTTGCGCGGCACGCTGCGGCTTGGGTTTCCAGGCGGGTGCCATCAGGCGCATACCGCGTACCCGTTTGACGCCCACCACCACATAGGCAGCGCCCAGAATCGGCCACCAGCGCGCGCCCATGCGCTCCACAAAACCCCAGCGGGTAAGCCACTTGACGCTGCGCACCGGCGGCACATAGCAGCCATATCGCACCTGCGCGGTATCAAAACTGAGCAAGCGCAACCAATCACGCAAACGCCATAAGCCGATCGATTCACCCGACGCCGGCAGGTACAAAGGCCCCATCCGCCCACGCAAGCCGATGCGGCGCAGCAGATGCCCCAGACCCTGGCGGACGGTCCACAAACTGGTGGGGTTGAAGCCGCAAATCACCACGCGGCCATCGGGCACCAGAACCCGCTCCACTTCGCGCAAGGTGGCATGGGGATCGGCGCTGCACTCCAGGGCATGGGGCAAGACCAGCAGGTCCAGGCTGGCTGCGGCGAAGGGCAAGGCGGCGAAGTCGGTCACCAGGGCGCAGCGCAAGCGAGCTGAAGTCTGGGCCTGCTGGTCCGCCAGCCAGCGGTACGGCATGCGGTTGCTGCGCAAAGCGTCTAATACCGGGATACCCAACTGCAGCGCATGAAAGCCAAAAGCATCGGCCACGATGGCGTCGAGCTGCTTTTGTTCCCAGTCCAACAGGTAGCTGCCCACAGGCGTGGTCAGCCAATCTTGCAAACCTATAATTTGTTTGTCCATGAAACCAATCAAGATACCCGCTGGTGATCCCCGCCACGCCAAGCGCCGGAACATTCTATTCACCCGCCCGGCAAACGTGTGCCCCATCTGATCTCCGCATGAATCCTTCTGTTTTACGCATGATCCTTGCGACCGCCTGTGCCGCACTGAGCCTGCTTTGGGTGTGCACCCCCGCAGCAGCCCAAGACCAGCCCGATGGGCTGTCACCGCCCATCAACCTGGAAAGCACCAGCCGCCGGGTCGCCACGCTCGAAGCACCTTCGGAGATTTGGGACCGTATCCGCACCGGATTTGCGATGCCGGACCTGGAAACTGACCAGGTCCGCGAGCGCGAAGTGTGGTACTCCAGCCGCCCGGATTACCTCTACCGCATGACAGAGCGCTCGCGCAAGTATTTGTTTCACATCGTCGAGGAATTGGAGTTGCGCGGCATGCCCACCGAGCTGGCGCTATTGCCCTTTGTAGAGAGCGCTTTCAACCCGCAAGCCGTCTCGAGCGCCAAGGCGGCGGGCATGTGGCAGTTCATGCCGGCCACCGGCAAAAGCTTTGAGCTCAAGCAGAACATTTTTCAGGATGACCGCCGCGACGTGCTGGCCAGCACCCGGGCGGCACTAGACTATTTGCAAAGGCTCCACGGCATGTTTGGCGACTGGCACCTGGCGCTGGCCGCCTACAACTGGGGCGAAGGCAGCGTCGGCCGCGCCATCGCGCGCAACCGGCAAAAAGGGCTGGGGACCGGCTACCTGGATCTGCCCATGCCGGCCGAGACCCGGCTGTATGTTCCCAAGCTGCAGGCCATCAAAAACATTGTGATGCAGCCACAGGCCTTCAACTCGCAACTGCCCGCCATCGGGAACCACCCTTATTTCGCCAGCGTGCCCATCAGCCGCGACATGGACGTCACCCTCGCGGCCAAACTGGCGCAGATTCCGTTGGACGACTTCAAGGCGCTGAACCCATCGGCCAACAAGCCCGTAATCCTGGCCGCAGGCAAGCCCTACATCTTGCTGCCCTGGGACAACGCCGAAGTGTTTCAAAACAACCTCGACGGCTTCGCTGGCGCGCGCCTGGCGAGCTGGACAGTCTGGGTCGTGCCCCAGACCATGAGCGTGGCAGCAGCCTCCAAGCGCAGCGGAATGGGTGAGCAGCAGTTGCGCGAGCTCAACAGCATTCCCCCGCGCATGCTCATCCGAGCCGGTTCATCGCTTTTGGTGCCCCGGGCTGCCAAGCTCGATCAGGACGTTGGCACCAAAGTGGCCGACAACGGGCAGTTGTCGCTGACGCCGGAAATCGTACTCCTGCGCAAATTGATCAAGGCGGGTAAAAAGGACACGGTTGCCAGCATCGCCAGCCGCTACAAAACCACGCCCGCCAACGTGGCGCAATGGAACCACGTGAGCGCCTCGGCGGCCTTTAAGTCGGGCCAGAAAGTGGTGGTTTTCGTTCCGGCGAACGCCGCCAAGAAGGCCCGGCCTGTCCGCAAGGTGGCGGAAGCCAAGCGCGCAAAAAAGTCGGGTTAAAAACGTGGCTCGGCCCGGCTCAGCGGTAGCCGATGAAAAGAATCGCGATGTTGGTCGCAAATGCGCCGGTCCAGACCAGGCTGCGCGCATTGGCCAGGCCCCCGACATACAGGCCCACGTACACCACCCGCAGGGTGATAAACAGCGCGGCCAACAAATCCAGCCAATTCTGATCGGCGCCCAACTGGTGGGCGATCACGACCGCGCCGATAAAAAACGGCAGCGCCTCAAAGCTGTTGGCCTGTGCCGCGTTGGCGCGACCGCGCCATTGGGTTTGCTGCGCCAGCCAATCGCGCGGGTTGCGGTTGTCGTAGCCGCCTTCGCTCAGCGGCACAAAGCGCCCGGACTTGGCGATCCCGGCACAGACAACGGGCAGCACGGCGGCGGCCAGTACGCACCAATAGGCGAGCGAGAAATGGATCATTGGTTTTCCTCCTGAAGCGCGGCTAGCGGCGATCGACCAGCGCGTGGGCAATGGTACCGAGGTCCACGTATTCCAGCTCGCTGCCCACCGGGACACCCCGCGCCAGCCGGGTCGGGCGCAAACCCCGCGCCTTCAAGCCTTCGCTGATGACATGGGCCGTGGCCTCGCCCTCGGCGGTGAAATTGGTCGCCAGAATCACTTCGCGCACCACGCCGTCACCGGCCCGCTCGAACAGGGCCTGGATACCGATGTCTTTGGGGCCTATGCCATCGAGCGGGCTGAGTTTGCCCATCAACACAAAATACAAGCCCTGGTAGGCCTTGGTGCGCTCCAACGCGGCCTGATCGGCCGGTGTTTCCACCACGCACAAGAGGGTGGCATCGCGCTGCGGGTTGGCACAGACCTCGCACAAAGCGGCCTGCGCAAAGGTGTTGCAGCGCTGGCAATGCTGCACGTGGTCCGCAGCATGCAGCAGGGCGCGGCCCAGTTGCTGGGCGGCGGCCCGGTCGTGTTGCAAGAGATGAAAAGCCATGCGCTGCGCCGACTTCTGACCCACCCCGGGCAGGCGGCGCAAAGCGGCGATCAAGACCTCCAGCGCCGCGCCGCCGGTGGCGCCCGGTTCCTGCGTCACCTTAGAAGGGCAGCTTCATGCCGCCGGGCAAGCCAGGCATACCGGCGGTGAACTTGCCCATCTTGGCATTGGTGGTTTCCTCCACCGCGCGGGCCGCCGCATTGAAGGCGGCAGCGACCAGGTCTTCCAGCATGTCTTTGTCATCGGCCAAGAGGCTGGGGTCAATCTGCACCCGCCGGACCTCGTGCTTGCAGGTCATCGTGACTTTGACGAGTCCTGAACCGGATTCGCCACTGACCTCGATGGTGGCGAGCTCTTCCTGGGCACGCTTCATGTTTTCCTGCATGGCCTGCGCCTGTTTCATGAGGCCGGCGAGTTGTCCTTTGTTGAACATGGGGGGTTTCCTTAGAGGTCAAGATAAATCGGGAATGCGCTCAGAGCGGGCGAACCGAACCAGGGACAATTTTCGCCCCAAATTCGCGCACCATGCGCTGGACAAAGGGGTCGGACTCGATCAGGTAGCGCGCTGCGTCCAAGCGGCCCTGGCTGGCAGCGCTGTTGCGCCGCGCCGGGCAGTCGCTGACCCGGCCGATCTCGACGGCCAAATCCACTGCGTGCCCGGCCGTGCGCAACACCCCGGCCAAGCGCTCGCGGTTGGCGGGCTGGTTCAAGGATTCGCGCTCGACCCGCAGCAGCCACAGCCCTTCATCGCGGGCCACCAGTTGCGACTGCAGGGCCAGCTCGCGCACCATGGCTTGTATGGCGCCGCTGTCGACCAATGGCTGGACCACCGCATGCCAAAACGCACCCTCTTCGGTGGGCTCCAGGCTGGCAGTGGCCGCGGGCTCGGGGGCAGCTGGGCTGGCGCTTCGCACCGGGATACCAATCACGCGGGTGGCCGGCACGGCTGCGACTGCGGGTTGAAGCGCTTCGTCGAACAGGTGTGCGTCACCCGCAGGCACCGGCTCGGTGGCGTCTTCGCCCTGCCAGGGTGCCTCGGTTTGCTGCCCTTGCTTGTCGCGTTCCAGGTCCATTTCCTGGCGCACCGCGTCGACGGGATTCTGCGCACCGGCGCGGGCCACTCCAGCCTCTGCAGGGGCACTGTCGCGCACAGGCACGCGCTTACCCGGCGGCGAAGCCGGAGGGGGACTATTCAGGCTTTTTTTTTCCTGCGTTTGCGCTTGGCCCGCTGCCAGGACTGCAGCCGGTTTGAAGGCCAAAAGGCGCAGCAAAACCATGGTCAGGGCCGCGTATTCATCGGGGGCCAGACCCAAATCGGCGCGGCCGTGCAGGCACAGGCTGTAGAGCAACTGGGTTTCATCGCGGGGCAGGATGGCTGCGAGCGCGGCAATCCGCGCGGCATCGGGGTCGGTGTCATCGTCTGCACCCGCGCTGACCTGGCACACCGCCATGCGCTGCAACACGCCCGCCATGTCCTCCAGGGCCGAGGCGGCGCTCAATCCGTGCGCGCGCAGCACTTCGCACAAGGCGCAGACTGCCGCACCATCGCCCTGCGCCAAGGCTTCGATGAGCTGGAACACATAGGACTGGTCCACGCTGCCGAGCATCTGGCGCACCATCGCCTCATCCAGCCGCCCCGCGCCAAAGGCAATCGCCTGGTCGGTCAGGCTCAGCGCATCGCGCATGGAACCGCGCGCCGCGCGCGCCAGCAAGCGCAGGGAACCGCCGTCTGAGGTGATCTGCTCCGAGGCCAAAACCGTCTGCAAGTGTTCACGTACGGTCTCGGGCGCCATGGGGCGCAAGCTGAACTGCAGGCAGCGCGAGAGCACCGTGACCGGCACCTTTTGCGGGTCGGTTGTGGCCAGCACAAATTTGAGGTAATCCGGCGGCTCTTCCAGCGTCTTGAGCATGGCGTTGAACGCATGGCCGGTGAGCATGTGCACCTCGTCGATCATGAAGACCTTGAAGCGCCCTTGCACCGGCTTGTAGACCGCCTGCTCCAGCAGGGATTGCATTTCGTCAACGCTGCGGTTGGACGCGGCATCGAGCTCGGTGTAATCCACAAAGCGCCCGCTGTCGATGTCCACGCAGGCCTGGCACACACCGCAGGGCGTGGCGGTAATGCCACCCTGCCCGTCGGCACCCACGCAGTTGAGCGATTTGGCCAGTATCCGCGCCACCGTGGTCTTGCCCACGCCGCGCGTGCCGGTGAACAGATAAGCATGGTGCAAACGCCCGGATGACAGCGCATTGGACAAGGCCTGCACCACATGGCCCTGCCCCACCATTTCCGCAAAATTTCGCGGACGGTATTTGCGGGCAAGCACAAGGTACGACATGGCAGGATTCTAAGAGCCGCACCTGCGCAAGCCGGGGCATACAATCACGCTCGACGGGCCTTCCCGCATGGTGAAGCGGCCAA
>CANIRI010000052.1 GCA_947469815.1 Comamonadaceae bacterium
CGTCGGCCAACTCCCCGTCGCTGGCATCCTCGGCATTGGTGCGCAAGATAAAACCACCGCCCTCCGCACCGGCCAGTGCCTGCATCCGCGCCCGTAATTGCTCACGCTGCTCAAGCGGTATTTTTTGCGATACCCCGATGTGCTCGTCCTGCGGCAAAAACACCAGCATGCGCCCGGCAATGCTGATTTGCGTCGACAGGCGGGCCCCCTTGCTGCCCATGGGGTCCTTGAGCACCTGCACCATCAGGCTCTGGCCCTCAAACACCTGGCGCTCAATCGGAATCTGCCCTTGCGCGCTGCGCGCCGCGCTGATGGTCTCACCCTCGGCGGGCGGATGCCAGACATCGGCCACATGCAAAAACGCCGCCTTATCCAGCCCGATATCGATAAAAGCCGACTGCATGCCCGGCAACACCCGCTGCACCTTACCCAGGTACACATTGCCCACCAGGCCGCGCTCCAAGGTGCGCTCCACATGCAATTCCTGCAAGGCACCGTTCTCCACCACGGCAACGCGTGTCTCCTGCGGGGACCAGTTGATCAGAATGTCTTGGAGCATAGGGTTCAGGCAAACTGCCGCAGCGCGTGCGCGGTCTCATGCAGCGGCAGTCCCATGATGCCAGAGTAACTCCCGCTGATGCGCGCAATATACGCTGCGGCCAGACCCTGCACCGCATAGGCTCCGGCCTTACCCATCGGTTCGCCGCTGGCAACATAAGTTTCAATATCCGCCGCACTCATGGGCGCAAAACGCACCTGCGATAGCGACAAGACCTGCACCACGCGCGCGCCCTGCCCCACTGCCACGGCTGTCAGCACACGGTGGCTGCGCCCGGACAGGCGCGCCAACATGCGCGCGGCATCCTCCGCGTCGCGCGGTTTGCCCAGAATCGATCGCCCCAGCGCGACCGTGGTGTCGGCGCACAGCACCGGTGCATCCGGCAGGCCGCGCAGGATCCGCCTGCGCATCGCCGCGTCCAGTTTCAAGCGGGTCACGCGCTGCACATAGTCGGCAGGGGCTTCGCGGGGCAGCACCATTTCCAAAGCCTCGGCGTCCTCATCGGGGGTCGGCAACAAAAGGGTGTGCGGTACGCCCAGCTGCTCCAGCAACTGGCTGCGCCGAGGGCTTTGCGAGGCGAGGTACACCATGGACGGGCTCATGCGGCTCATTCGCGGTGGTAAGGGTGTTTGGCGTTGATCGACCAGGCCCGGTACAGCTGCTCAATCAGCAGCACGCGGGCCATAGCATGCGGCAGCGTCAGGTCGGACAGGCGTATGCGCTCGTGCGCGGCCTCACGCAAGGCCGGGTCCAAGCCATCAGGGCCGCCAATCAACAGCGCCACATCGCCCTGCTCCTGCCACAGTGTCAGACGCCGTGCCAGCGCCTGGGTTCCCAATGCCTCGCCGCGCTCGTCCAGCGCCACCACGCGCGCCCCTTTTGGAATCGCCGCCTCGATGCGCGCGCGCTCGGCGGCATACAAAGTCTCCAAGGTCTTGGAGCCGCGCGGCTCGGTTTTGACCGCCTTGAGTTCAACGCGGATCTCAGCTGGGAAACGCTTGGCGTAATCGTCCCAGGCGGTCTGCGCCCAGTCGGGCACCCTTTGCCCCACCGCCACGATGCGCAGCAGCACAGCGCCCTAGGCCTTGCGCGGAGCGGTCTTGGCAGCAGCCGGTTTGCGAACCGGTGCCTTAACCGCCAGCGCCTTGCGCGGTGCTGCCGGCTTGCCAACGGCTGCCTTGGCCGGCGCTGCCTTGCGGGCGACCTTCTTGGCCGGGGCGTTCACGACCACGATGGGCACCTTGGCACTGCGCGCAGGCGCGGTTTTCGCAGGTACCGTGCCGGCCTTCTTGGCAGGCGCTCTCTTCGCTGCCGTTTTGGCTGCCTCTTTTTTCAGCGCAGCTTTGGATGGGAAGGCCTCTGCCACACCCGCCTTGGCCGCGCTGGAGCGGCGCAGCGATGGCGTGGGCAGCACCTTGGCCGCAGGCTTGGGCACCGCGACTACTTCAGCCTTGACCAGGCCCGGCTTTTCAGCGCCGAGCTTGAGCCGGACCGGTTTCTCACCCCATAGCTCTTCCAAACGGTAGTAGCTGCGGAAAATCGGTTGCATCACATGCACCACCACCTGTCCGCAATCCACGATGATCCATTCGCCGTTGCCTTCACCCTCGACGCGCGGCTTGGGGAAGCCGGCCTTGCGCACCGCGTCCACCACGCTGGACGCCAGCGCCTTGGTCTGGCGGTTGGAGGTACCGGAGGCCACCACCACCCGCTCGAACAAAGACGACAGCGCCTCGGTGTCAAAGACCTGGATGTCTTGCGCCTTCACATCCTCCAGCCCGTCGACGACTGCACGCTGCAGTTTTTGGACGTCTTTCTTCGCGCCGGTCACGCTGGAACTGGGTGCGGGAGTTTTCTTGGTAGTCATCAATCAGGGTTCTCGGTAGGCAAAATGGTGGCGTAAAGCCGATGCTGGGCAATATAACGCGCCACGGCAGGCGCAAGCATGGTGCTGGTGTCGCCCGCCGCAGCAACAGCAGCGCGGATCGCAGAGGAACTGAATGGCATCGCGGGCATGGGTATCTGCAGACCGTGCGCTTTCTCAGGCTCCTGCGATTGCGCTTCGGACCCGGCACGCGCAGCAACGCACAGGCTAGCCAAGTTGGGCAGCGCCTCCGCACGGCTCCACGTCCCCAGGCGCTGCGCCTGGTCCTGGCCCATGAGCAGAAAAAAGACCGCGCCCGGATACGCACGGTGCAGGGCTTGCAAGGTGTCCACCGTATAGCTCGGCCCACTGCGCACGATTTCACAGTCATCGATCTGCGCGCGCGGCACATCCCCGAAAGCCACTGCGCACATCGCCAAGCGGTGCTGCGCATCACTGAGCGGGCGGCTCTTGTGCCAAGCCGTGCCGGTGGGCACCACCAGCAAAAGATCCAAATCCAGATGATCTAGCGCCGCCTGTGCCAAAGCGGTGTGGCCACGATGGGGGGGATCGAAAGCGCCGCCGAACACACCGATACGCCGTGGCGGCGCAGGCTGGGTGCTCATGCGCGGACCGCCATCAGGCTTTGATGGCGCGGTGGCCGATGTCATGGCGCATCTGCGCACCGTCAAAAGTGATAGACGCAGCTATGCGGTAGGCGCGCTGCTGGGCCGCTTTCACGTTATCCGCCAGCGCCGTGACGCATAGCACCCGCCCGCCGTTGGTGTGCAACACGCCGTCCTGCAAAGTGGTGCCCGCATGGAAGACCACTGCGCCCTCTTCTTCCGGAGGCAGCCCGTGGATCGCGTCACCCTTTCGAACCTGCTCCGGGTAACCGTGCGCAGCCATCACCACGCCCAATGCGGTGCGCCGGTCCCATTGCAGCGCCAGCTCCGGATCCAGCCCGCCGGATTCACTGGCGGCATACAACACATCGAGCAAATCGGTTTTGAGGCGCATCATGATGGGCTGGGTCTCGGGGTCACCCATGCGGCAGTTGAACTCCAGTGTTTTGACGCCGCCTTGGGCGTCCACCATCAAACCGGCATACAGAAAACCCGAGAACGGGATTCCGTCTTGCTCCATGCCGCGCACCGTGGGCAATATCACCTCGCGCATGGCGCGGGCATGCACCGCCGGCTTGACCACCGGCGCGGGCGAATACGCACCCATGCCGCCGGTGTTGGGGCCCTGGTCTCCGTCGCGCAGGCGCTTGTGGTCCTGGCTGGTGGCCAGCGGCAGCACATGTTTACCGTCACAGATGACGATGAAACTGGCCTCTTCGCCTTGCAAAAATTCTTCGATGACCACGCGGGCCTGGCCCTCGCCACCGGATACCTTCGGGCTGTTGCCGCCCAGCATGAAATCAATCGCCGCGTGCGCTTGCGCCAGGGTTTCGGCCACCACCACGCCCTTGCCAGCGGCCAGGCCGTCGGCCTTGACCACAATCGGCGCGCCCTGCGCGTCCACATAAGCGTGGGCATCGGCCGCATCGCTGAATGTGGCAAACGCGGCGGTCGGAATCGCGTGGCGCTGCATAAAGGCTTTAGAAAAAGCTTTGGAACTCTCCAGTTGCGCAGCCGCCTGCGTGGGCCCGAAGATACGCAAACCCGCTGCGCGGAAGGTATCCACCACGCCCGCTGCCAGCGGTACCTCAGGGCCGACCACGGTCAAGCCGATTTTTTCCTGCACGGCCCAGACACAGAGTTCGGCGATGTCGGTGATCGGCAGGTTTTGCAAGCGCTTGTCCGACGCCGTGCCACCGTTGCCCGGCGCCACAAAAACGGTTTGCACTTTGGGCGACTGCGCCAGCTTCCAGGCCAGCGCATGCTCGCGGCCCCCGCCGCCAATCACCAGAACTTTCATAGGGCGGCGTTATGGAAGATCTCTTGCGTATCGTCCAGGTCTTCCAGCACGTCGAGCAGTTTTTGCATGCGCACGGCGTCCTCACCTTCGAGCTCAATGGTGTTCTGGGCGCGCATGGTGATGGTGGCTTCTTCTGCTGCCAATCCGGCGGCTTGCAAGGCGTTTTTCACCGCCTCAAAATCAGCTACGCTGCTCAGCACCTCGATCACGCCATCGTCATGGGTGACCACATCCTCGGCACCGGCTTCCAGCGCAACTTCCATCACCCGGTCTTCGCTGGTCCCCGGGGCAAAAATCAGCTGCCCGCAGTGCTGGAACTGAAAAGCCACCGAGCCTTCCGCGCCCATATTGCCGCCGTGCTTGCTCAACGCGTGGCGCACTTCGGCCACGGTGCGCACCCGGTTGTCAGTCATGGTGTCGATGATGATGGCCGCGCCGCCGATGCCGTAGCCCTCGTAGCGGATCTCCTCGTAGCTCACACCTTCCTGGTTGCCGGTGGCCTTGTCGATGTTGTATTTGATGCGGTCCGCCGGCATATTGGCCGCTTTGGCCCGCTCTACTGCCAGGCGCAGGCGCGGGTTCATGCTCAAGTCGCCGCCCGCCGCACGGGCCGCTACCGTGATCTCGCGGATGATGCGGGTCCAGACCTTGCCCCGCTTTTCGTCCTGTCGACCTTTACGGTGCTGAATATTGGCCCATTTGCTATGTCCTGCCACGCGACTGTCCTTTGTAAAAATACCGCAAAGCGCAAGAGGCATTGTACTTTTCGCTACCTGCGCCGCGCCGCACGCACCCCTTCCAATGCGCCCACGCTGCGCAAGACCCGCCCCAGGCGCGCGGCGTCGGGCACTTCCACGGTAAACGTCATCCAGGCCACTGACTTGATAGTCTGGGTTTGCACACCGATCACATTCATTTTTTCTTTGGTGAAAACCTCGGAGATATCGCGCAGCAAACCCTGGCGGTCAACGGCTTCCACCGAGATATCGACCGGATACACCGGGCCACCCTGACCACCTGCGCCGTCTTTGGCGCCGGACGCAGGCGGGGCGCTCCATTGCACTTCAATCACCCGGTCGCCGCTGCGGCCCACCATATTGCGCAGATTGGAGCAGTCAGCCCGGTGCACGCTGACACCTTTGCCCCGGGTCACAAAGCCGCTGATGGGATCCGGTGGCGCCGGTTTGCAACACTTGGCGAGTTGGGTCATCAGCGAATCCACACCCACCACCAGCACCCCGCCTTTGCCCGCCGCATTGCTGCGCGGTTTGCGCAAGTGCACGGTGTCGTCCAGCGCCTGCACCGGCTCGGGCGGGCGCAGCACGATCTCGATATTGCGCAGCGAAAATTCGTCTTTGCCGACCACCTCAAACAAATCGTCGGCGCTGTTAAAGCCCAGTTGCGCCGCCAGATCGTCCAGGCGCACGGCGGTTTTGCCCTCGCGTTGCAGCAGTTTTTCCACGGCCTCGCGGCCCTTGGCTACCGTTTCCGTCAAAGCCTGCGCGTTGAACCAGGCGCGCACTTTGGCGCGGGCGCGCTGGCTGTTCAAAAAACCCAGCTCGGCGTTGAGCCAGTCGCGCGAGGGCCCACCCTCTTTGGCGGTAATGATGTCCACGGTCTGGCCATTGCGCAACGGGGTGCTCAAGGGCACTAAATGCCCGTCCACCCGCGCGCCCCGGCAGCGGTGACCCACATTGGTGTGCACGCTGTAGGCGAAGTCCACCGCAGTCGCACCCTGCACCAGTTCCACCACCGCAGCGTCCGGCGTGAGCACATAGATACGGTCATCTAACACCGGCACGCCGCCTGTCCCTGTCGCAGCCCCGGCCTCGCCGCCCGCAATGTCGCGCTCCCAGGCCAGCAACTGGCGCAGCACCGCAATCTTGGCTTCATACGGGCTGCTGGCGCTCACCCCCGCATAACCTTTGACGCCCGCTTCTTTGTAGGCCCAGTGCGCGGCCACGCCATGTTCGGCGCGCTGGTGCATGGCCTCGGTGCGGATCTGCACTTCAATCGGCCCGCCCGCCGCGTCGCGCACCACGGTGTGCAGCGACTGGTAGCCGTTGGGTTTGGGCTTGGCGATGTAGTCGTCAAACTCCTCGGTGATCGGGCTGAAGCGCGTGTGCACCCAGCTCAGCGCCGCGTAGCAGGCCGCCACATCGGCGACGATGATGCGCAGCGCCCGGATGTCATAGACCCGCTCAAAACGCAGGCCCTTGCCGCGCATTTTTTTGACGATGCTGTAAATGTTTTTGGGCCGCCCTTGCACCTGCGCTGCAATGCCCTGCCCGGCCAGCTCGGATGCCAACTCGGCACGTAATTTCTCTACCGCCGCCTCGCGCTCAGTCCGCTTTTCGTCCAACTGCTTGGCCACATCATGGTAAGTCTGCGGCTCCAAAAAGCGGAAGGCCAAATCCTCCAAGGCCCACTTCACCTGCCAGATGCCCAGCCGGTTGGCCAGCGGGGCAAACACGCTCAAAGACTCTTGCGCCAAGCCGGGCGGTACCGGTAGTTTGCTCGCGGCGAAGTGGCGCAAGGTCTGCAAGCGCGAGGCCAGACGCAGCATCACCACCCGCAGGTCGCGCGAAAAAGCCAGCAGCATCTTGCGCACGCTCTCGGTCTGCGCGGCCTGGGTCTGCGCTTGCGGCGCGTGGCTGGCGGCGTTCTGGGCGATGCGCGCCATGCGCTGCAGCCGTACCAGCTTGGTGGTCTCCAGCGCCAGCGCCGCCAGGCCTTCCCCAAAACCCTTGGCAATGACCTCCTGCGGCTTGTTCAGGTGATCGCAGGTGTAAACCAGATAGGCCGCCGCCTGCATGGTGGGCGAGGCACCCATGCCACCCAGGATGGCGGCCACACCATCGGCATGCGCCAGCACATCCTCACCGGTATCCAGCAAGACCCCAGCCAGCAGCGGCTCGGCAAACGCGCGGGCCCGCAGCAGCGCACCGTCCACCTCCGGCTGTGCTGCGGCCAGCGCCGCGATCAGCGTGGCAGCGGCCTCATCGGCGGGGGCGACAGCCTGGGATTGCACGCAGCCTCATGCAAACAAAAAGTCAGCCACCACGTCGATCTGATCTTGTGCAATGAGCGTGGGCGCGTGGCCGACACCATCCACCGTGTGCAAGCGCGCGCGCGGGCCGCGCTGACCCATCTCGGCGGCAGTGGCGGCGCTGAGCAGGTCCGACTGCGAACCGCGCAGCAAGAGCGTCGGCGTCTGGATCTGGTCATACACGGCCCAGGCCATGGCCTGGCCTTTTTCGGCCAGTTCGTCGGTGACCATACGGAAAGGCAGCGCAATCGCCGGGTCGTAATGCAGCACCCAGCCCGTGCCATCGGCGGCGGCTTTCAGCATGGGGCGGCACAAATCCAGCCACTGCTGCGGCGTGTGCGGCCCGAAACTGCTGGACACCGCCCACAAGGCTGCGGCCGCCTGCTCGGGCGTATCAAAACGCAAGGGCTGACCCAAATACGCGCCAATGCGGCGCAAGGCGGCAATCTCGATGGTGGGGCCGACGTCGTTGATCAGCAAACGGCGCACCTGCGCGCCCACCGACGCCGCCGTGGTGCACACACCCATGCCGATCAGCCCACCCATGCTGGTGCCCACCCAATCGACCTGCGTCAGTTGCAACTGCGCCAGCAGCGCCAGCATGTCTGCGGTGTAAATGGGCACCTGGTAGTACTGCGGGTCCGCTAGAAAGTCGCTGCGTCCGCGCCCGGCGACATCGGGGCACAGCACGCGCAGCGGGTGCGGCGCGCGCGCTACCAAGGCCTGCGCCAGCACATCGAAGTCGCGTCCCTGGCGGGTCAGGCCATGGGCGCAAACAACGGTGTGCGCTGCATCGGGCGCACCCCACTCCCAGTAGGCCATGCGGTGGCCGCCGCGCGGCTGCGCGCCCACGGCGTCGCCCATAGGGCATTGCACGTAGTGCAGGCGCGGCTCAGCCATGGGTTTGTCCGGCGGCTTTGCGCAGGCTGCGCGCGTGGAAGATAAAGCCCAGGCTGTTGAGCAGCAGTTGCGCCGCCAATATCGCCGTCACCCCTGCCGGGTCGTAGGCCGGGGCGACCTCCACCAAATCGATGCCGATGATGTTGCCGCCGCCGCGCTTGACCAATGCCTCGATGATTTCCAGCACCTCGTAGTACAAAAACCCGCCGTGGCTGGGCGTGCCCGTCCCGGGTGCGATCGAGGGATCAAAGCCATCGATATCAATCGTCAGGTAGTAATTGGGCGCGACCGGAATCGCGTCGAGCACGCCTTGCACGCCCATTTTGCGGATCTGGCGCACCGAGTAGATCTGCGAGCCGGCGGCACGCGCGGCGTCGTAGTCGTCGCGGTTGCTCGACGAGACATTGCGGATCCCAAGCTGCGTCATGCCGGTGATGTGCGTCATCTCCGAGGCGCGGCGCAGCGGGTTGCCGTGGCCGTAGCGCACGCCGTGGCGCTCGTCGACAAAGTCCAGGTGCGCATCAAAGTGCACGATGTGGATGGGGCCCTGCCCGTCAAAAGCCTTGATCACCGGCGCGTGCACCGAATGGTCGCCGCCCAGCACCAGCGGCATGGCCCCAGCAGCCAGAATTTTGCGGATCGCGTATTCGGTGTTGGCATGGCTTTTCACCATGTCGGTATGCACGATGTCGGCATCGCCCACATCGACGATGCGGGCCTGCTCGCGGGTCAGGTACATCACATCGTCTTCATGGTCATACGCGCCACCGTGGCCGAACGAAAACAGCGTGGAGGCCTCACGGATCGCGCGCGGGCCGAAGCGTGCACCCGGCCGCCATTGCGTGCCCATGTCGTTGGGTACGCCGATGACAGCGACGTCGGCGTCGATGGCATTCCAGTCCAGGCAGACGGGGGATTTGGCAAAAGTGCAATGGCCCACAAAGGGCAGGTCCAGGCGTCCGGTTTGGTAAGCGTTGGTAGTCATGGCGTGGCGGCAGGCTGCCGTGGGTCAAAAATAAAACAAGCTGGCAGGGTTTATACCCGCTGCACGCGCCGCTGTGGTGCGGACTTCAGTCGCCGAGTTGCAGCAGTTGCGCCGCTACCGCCACGGCGATCACCTCCGGGGCTTTACCGGGAATGCCCGGCACGCCAATCGGGCTGGTGACGCGGGCCAATTCGGCATCGCTGAAGCCCCGCGCCTGCAAACGCTTGCGAAAGGTCGCCCATTTGGTCTGGCTGCCGATCAGACCGATGAAGCGCAGATCCGCCTGCGCGCGCTGGCGAAGGAGGCAGGCCGCGACGATGTCCAGGTCCTCCGCATGGCTGAAGCTCATGATCAAGACCCGCGCCTGCGCGGGCAGATGCTGAACGGCGGATTGCACCGGCTCCGACTGCTCGCACACCACATTGGGCGGCAGCTCGCCCGGGAAAATCGCATCCCTGCTGTCCAGCCATTGCACGGCAAAGGGCAACTCGCCCAGCACCCGCACCAGCGCGTGGCCCACATGCCCGCCGCCAAACAGCGCGACCACCGGGCCGGTTTGGCGCAAGCGCATTTGCAAGCCTGCGCTGTCAGATGCGCGGATGACTTCCAATTGCAAATGCACCACCCCGCCGCAGCACTGCCCCAAGCTGGGGCCCAGCGCAAAGCGCAAGGTTTGGGGCGGCGCATCGGCTACGGCCAGCATGGCGCGGGCGGCGGCGATAGCGTCTTGCTCCAAATGTCCGCCACCTACCGTATTGACCAGATGGTCTGCAAAAACCGCCATCCAGGCGCCTGTATCGCGCGGAACCGAGCCCTGGGCTTGGGCCACGGTGACCAGCACCGCGCTCTGGTGCTGCAAGCGCGCCAGCAAGTCCGTCAGGTGGCGCGACACGGCGGACGCGCTCAACCCAGCAGGTCGAGCAGGGTGCGGGCCACCACCTGCGTGGCACGGCGCAAATCGTTCAGCGCCAACCGCTCGTCGGCGCGCTTGGCGTGTGACTCCAGCACCGTGCGCGGCCCGGCACCGTAGAGCACGCAGGGGATACCGGCCTCGCCAAAAATCCGGGCATCGGTGTACAGGGGCGAGCCCAAAGCGGGGACGGGTTCTCCGAAAACCGCGCTGGCATGGAATTGCAAGGTGTCCACCAGCACTTTATTGCCTGGCAGGGGCTTGAGC
>CANIRI010000053.1 GCA_947469815.1 Comamonadaceae bacterium
AATGCGGCGCTTGGCGGCACGGGCACGGGCTCCTACCTGGACTTTGAGGCCCTGGGCCGGCTGAAGGGCAAGGCTGCCAAGGACGGCAAAAGCGCCGCGCGTGAAACTGCGCAGCAATTTGAAGCGCTGTTTTTGCAAATGATGATGAAGTCCATGCGCGACGCCAGCTTCAAGAGCGATCTGGTGGAGTCGCAGGCCAAAGACACTTTCGAGGGCATGTTCGACAAAGAAGTTTCGCTGGCCATGGCCAAGAAAAACAGTTTGGGACTGGCTGACATGTTGATTAAAAACATGCCCGATCCAGCGGTGCAGGCGGCTAATGCCAAGGCCATTCAGGACCTGCAGGTCCAGCAGGCCGGTTCGACCGCCAGTTTTCTGCAAGCGCGCGCCAATGCCGGTAAGGGCATACCGCTTGCGCCGGCTGAGGTCACGCCTTTGTCTTTGCGGCCAGCGGAACAAATGGCCTTGCCCTTGCCTCGCACGGGCGGCCCCATGCCCTTGAGCGCCGAACAAAGACCGGTTGTCAAAGTCGACGCCGCAGACGGCGGAGCTACACCATGAGTGACCTGTTAGGCATCGCATCGAACGCGGTAGCGGCTTACCAGCGCGCGCTGTCGACCACCAGCAACAACATTGCCAATGTCAACACCCCGGGCTATACCCGGGAGGTTGCCAACTTTGAATCCAACCCGGTCACCCAGGTGGGCAATATCTTCATGGGTACTGGCGCATCGGTGGACAAGATCACACGCCAGTACAACGCCTTCATGGAGGCCAACCTGCGCAACAGCAACAGCGATCTGAGCAGCCAGGCGCCGATGGTGGACTATGCGAACCGTGTTGTGGACATCATGGGCGGTGAGGCGATGGGTCTGAGTGGCTCTTTTGACCAGTTCTTCTCGGCGGCGCGTGATTTGTCAGCCGACCCGGCATCCACCGTACTGCGCAGCAGTTTCATGCGTGACGCCGAGGGCGTAGCAGACCGTTTCGGACAGCTCTCGGGGCAGCTTGAAGCCTTACAGGAGGAGACCAGTCAAGCCCTTCAAGGCCAGGTGGATCAGATCAATTCACTTACCAAGCAGCTGGGCCTGGTCAACTTCCAGCTGAATAAGCAGCGTCTAGCTGATGCTCAGCCCCCAGCGTTGATGGACCAACGTGATCAGTTGCTGTTGCAGATTTCTGATTTCGCGCGTGTCAATACCAAGTTTGAAGTCAACGGTGTCGTGACGGTCAGCTTGGGCCCTTCCATTACCCAGGACGTGGTCGTCCGCGGCAATGACGTGACCGAGATAGGGGCCAACTTCAACGCGGCCGCACCTGAAAAAGTGGCTTTGGTCATCGATCCCTTCGGTAAGTCGGTTGCCCTGAATGGCCCTACCAGCGGAAGCATCGCGGGAATGATGGCTTTCAGGGAGCAGGTCCTGGGTAATTCGCGCGCTGCCCTGGATAATTTGGCAAAAACATTTGCCAACACGGTCAATGACGTCCACCAGGGGGGTATTGACGGTTATGGAAAGACGGCGGGTGCCCTCTTTCTTTTCGATCCGTCGGCACTGAATCTTTCCTCCGGCATGCAAGTCGCCATCACTGACCCGATGCGCGTGAGTGCGGCTGCGCAGTTCCGGGTGACAAAAACCGACACCAACACCAGTGGGGCAGAGCCAACGCTGGTCTATGACCCCAGCAGTTACAGCGGCACCGGCAAGTCGGGATCGGCGCCGGTCACGCGGGCAGACGATGTCACCCAGCTCTTTGAAAACAATTCAAACGCCGCCGCTGGCCGACTCGTCACCGTCTCCACCCAGGTTCCGGTGCGGCAAATTGCGTCGATCGCCGGCGGCCTTCAAGATGTGTCGTTCTTTTTGGATTCGGCGCAGGTTGGTCAGCAACTGTCTATCCTGACGCGCGATGGCCGGGCGGTCGTAGGCGGCAGCCTCAGCCAGTCGGTGCAAGACGCGGCCTTTGCCCCCGGGAACGGCTTTGTGGCGGGGGCTACCTACAGCGACGCGCACTTGAACAAATCGGGGGTTCCAGACGGCTACCGCGATATGAAGGTTTTTTATGGTGCACAGGCAGAGGCCCTGCTGGAGCCCTTGTACAACGACAAAGACCAAATCACAGGCTACAACCCGGCCGCCCCTGTTTTACAAGGCAGTCGCATCCAGACCGGGCAGGAATCCATCGACGCCAATGCCTTTGTGCTCAATGGCACGGCCTTGGGCGAGCTGGTGGCGGGTTCGAGCGGGACCATCCAGGCCAAGGACTTTGCGAATTGGATAAACCAGAAAACCTTTGTACAGGCGGATATCCTGTCGAGCAGCCCGATTTTGGTGAACGACGAAACCGTGGAGGGCATCGATTCCTCCAACAGTTCGCGCGTCTCCATCGGTTTGAGAAACAGGGCGAACGGGAGCGGCGTCGAGTTAGCGGATGGCTCGGCGCTGACCACTTTCACTGTTGCTGGAAGGGACATCGCGGTCGGCAAATCGGGCTGGGATTTGAGTCGTCTTGCAGCGAATATCAATGACCCTTTGACCGACGGTATCGTCTTGGGCGGCAAGACTTTTCTGCCAACTGACAAGAATAGTCTGACGGTTGCCGTAACCAACAATACAGCCGGTAGCGTTCTGGTCGGTGGAAAGCCGTTGACCCAGTTGGCCCCGCTGACCATTGCCGGGCAAACCATCAATCTGACCGGCGTGAGCACGACCGCAGCGCTGGTTGACGCCATTAACGCAAAAACGGGTCAAACCAGTGTTGTCGCCAGCCTTGCACCTTCGGGTGACTTGCTCTTGCGCTCCGAATCCAAGGTTTCTGCCAGCATCTCGCAAACGTTTGTGCGGCCTGATGTGTTGAAGGCTGGTGTGCTGGTCAATGGGTCCAACGTGGCACCAGCAGACGGCATCAATTTAGCCATCCCCTATGTTGGCGACCCCGCCGGTAGTGCTGTCGACGCTGCCCCTACCAAGCTCGCCGGCGTCGATTTCAGTCTGGTGACCCTGAAAATTGCGGGTAAGAACTTCAATACACAGGGCCTCAGCAGCCTGAACGAGTTTGTTGATCGCATCAACGCTGGCACACCTTCGACAAACGTGGTTGCCAATATCACCAACGGGCGCTTGATCTTGTCCCCCTCTCTGGCGACAGGTCCGTTTCTGGTGCTTGAACCCAAGTCCTTAACTGGCGTGGTCGCAACGGCGCGCAACGAAATACGGGCCGCGCAGGGACAGATGAATCTCAACTTGCCCCTGGGTTTCAACAATGTTGACATCGTCACGGTTGACCAGGATGGGCAGTACCCCGATATTAAGAACGTCTATGACCTTGTCACTGCCATCAACGACAAGTCCATGGATACCGGAGTTATGGCCTCAATCAATGAGCGTGGCGACGTGCTCATTACGAACACCCCGGGGCATGAAGGCGAAGACATCACATTGGACGCGACAACCTTTGGCGGGGCTCCCGCCAACGCGCTGGGCTTAAACAGCGGAACCTACGGCGGCACTTTGAGTCTGACGCAGCCAGTGAGCGATTCAAATTTTGTGGATCCGCTTGCGCTGACCAAGCCGGTTTTGATTAACAACACCCGGTACACGACAGACGCGCTTGATCCGCAGAAGATATCAATCGCCGTCAGCACGACCGATGGCGACTCCATGCCCAAAATCGGTGGTGTAGCAGTCCGCGGCATGTCGCTGTCGATCGCGGGGCAGCCGATCAATACGAACGATGTGACCACGCTGAGCGGGCTCATCACCGAGATCAATCGCAACACAGGGATGACCCAAGTCAGCGCCAGTGTTTCCCCGCAGGGGCAATTGGTTTTGACGCCTGCTGTGGCATACAAGCCGTTGCAATTGACCTTTGGAACATCGGGAAGCCCGCATGACCTGGGTTCTATGGGTTTCCGCACCCAGGCCACTATCAGCGGCGTCAACCCGGATGACATGCTGGTTTTTGTCACCGGCAGCGGCTCCGCCTCGGTTGCCGCAAGTTTTGCCGGCAAACCGGCAGACCCCCGCGCTTCCTTGCGGGCGCAAACCCTGGTGGTCAATTTCGAGAGCGCAACCCACTACACGATCACTGATACCACGACGGGCACTGTGGTCGCCAGCCGCAACTTTGATCCCGCCAAGCTCGACCCCGCCGTGGATTACCAGGGTCTGCAGCTCAAGATGACCAGCCCGCCTGCCGCTGGCGATGCGTTCACCATGGACGGAAACCAGGACGGTGTCGGCAACAACGACAACATGATTGCCATCGCGGCCCTGGAAAACAAGCGTTTGATTGGAAACAAGACGCTCAACGGTGCCTACATTGACCACGTCAATGAGATGGGCAACATTTCTCGCCAAGCCAAGACCGCGCAAACGGCGCTGACGGTGGTGCATGACCAGGCCGTTGCCTCCCGCGATCAGCTCTCCGGCGTGAGTCTGGACGCCGAGGCCGCCGACCTGATCCGTTTCCAGCAGGCCTACCAAGCCGCAGCCAAGGTGATCCAGATATCGGGCACCTTGTTTGACGCCATTGTCGGCATCCGCTGAGCCAATTTCTGAATGGACTGACCATGCAAATCTCCACTGCCTACATATTTGACCGCGCATCGACGCAGATGAGCAACGCGACCAATGCACTGAGCAAAAGCCAGGCGCAGATTGCCCAAGGCAAGCAAATCTTGAACGCCAGCGACGCCCCGGACCAGGCCGCTGCCATCACCCGGCTGCAGTCCACCATCGGGCGACATGACAGCTATGCGAAGGCGCTCGACGCGGTGCAGGGGCGCTTGGACCTGGAGAGCACCACACTTTCCAGCGCCAGTGACGTCCTGGTGCGGATCAAGGAATTGACCGTGCAGGCAAACAACGGTACGCAAGGCAATGTGAGTCTGGCTGCCATCGGCGCGGAGATGAAGGGCTTGCGCGATCAACTCTTGAGTTTGGCTAATAGCCGCGATCCCTCGGGCAACTATATTTTCTCGGGTAGCAAGGTTGGGACTCCGGCATTCCAGGCCGACAAAGAAGGGGCGGTGTCCTACCGCGGCGACCAGACCCTCACCCACGTGGCCATCGGTGACGAACGCAAACTGGCGCTCAATCGCCCCGGCAGTGCGGCCTTTGTCCGGGTGGTTCGCCAGGACCCTGACACGGGTAAGGCCCAGGGGGTTGGATTTTTTCAGGCCATAGACGACCTCATGGCGGCGGTGAAAGAGAACAACAAGGCCGGGATGCAGCAGAGTTTGGGTGAAATGGACGCGCTACACAACGGTGTGGTGCTGGCGCAAGCCGATGTGGGTACCAGCATGAAGGTGGTCGAGCAGCAGGGCGCCGTGCTGGACGACACCAAGCTGACGCTGAGAACCACTCTCTCCAACTTGCAAGATCTGGATATGTCGACCGCCCTGACCCAGATGCAAAAGCAAATGGTCTCGCTGGAAGCGGCGCAAGCCAGCTTTGCCAAGATTTCCCAGTTGTCTTTGTTCAAGTACCTGGGTTAATTGGCCCTGCCACCCATAAGCAAAATCACCCAAGACCATGGCGACCACAGGCTCCATTTCTCCGACCGCGCTGCCCAACGCCGGCTCCACGTCAAGCGCGGCCAAGACCGCTGCCACTATCGTCAAGTCCCTGAATGCCGGCTCCGGCATTGACACGCAGTCTTTGGCCGACAGCCTGGTGGCCGCTGAGCGCGCTCCTAAGCAGGCGGCCATCGACAAAAACATCCAGAAAAACAACGATGTTGTGTCCGGCATGTCTGCCCTGAAGTACGTCTTGAACAATTTGAAGACCGCCTTCGATGACCTGAAGGATGTCAGCGACTACAAGAACATGACCGTCTCCAGCGACCAGTCGCTGGTCACGGCCACGGCAGACGCGGGTGCATCCGGGGGTAGCCACAGCATCGTGGTCAAGTCGCTGGCTCAGGGCCAGCGCGATGTTTTCAGCCCCCAGGTACCCACGACTACCTCAAAGTTAAACAACGGTGCGGCGATGGCGCTGACGCTGGGTGGAAACGCATTCCCTGACGGGCAGTCCATCTCGGTGCCCGCCGGGCAAGACACGCCGCAGGGCGTTGTCGATGCGATCAACAGCGCCAATGTGGGTTTGACTGCCCACTTGGTGAACACCGGTTTGGGCGCAAACCCTTACAAAATCGTCGTCAATGGCGGCATCGGGGTCGACAAGTCCTTCACGCTGAGCGGCCTGGGCGACGCCAATGCGGGCCAGGGGCAGGCGGCCCAGGATGCTGAGTTGACTGTCGATGGCGTGCAAGTTTTCAGCGCCACCAATACGGTTTCGGGGGTTATTCCCGGCGTGAGCCTGACGCTGTGGGGCACCAACCATCCGCAAAGCACGTCGCTGGTGTTGGCCAATGACACTTCGCAAGTTACCACCCGGGTGAATGCCCTGGTCACCGCGTACAACGACGCCAGCAACCTCATGAAGGAGGTTACCAACCCCAAATCCACCCTGGCGACCTATGGGGCCACCATGGTTGGCAATTCCACGGTCCAACGTTTGCGTGACGAAATGCGCCAGATGGTACAGGTGAAGTCGGACACGGCACCCTCTAACAACGTGGCCTACCTGCACGACATTGGGGTTCAAATTGACAGCAAAGGCGTCATGACGGTCGACAGTGTCAAATTAGGGACCGCGGTTAACACAGATTTTTCCAATACGGTCAAGCTGCTCACGGGAAACCAGGAGCAGCTGAGTCAATACGCCGTGGCAACACCCGCCGGCATTGCAGGGGTGGCCAGCCGCAAGCTATCGGCCATGCTGTCGTCCACCGGGTCGCTCAGCACCGAAAGCAGCAACGCCACGAGCAACGTATCCAAATACCAGGACGATCTGAAGAAACTGGACGACCGTATGCAACGCCTGTTGGAGCGTTACAGCAAGCAGTTCGCCGCGATGGACTCCATCGTGGGTCAAAGCAAGAGCACACAAACCGGCCTGACCAGCACCTTTGCTGGCCTGATGGCCATGTACACCAATAAGTAGCCACCGCCTCGCCGGTCGCTGAGCCAGCCCTTGCGCTGGCTTTTTTTTGGCGTTTCGCGGGCCTGGCCCTCAAGTTCTGGCCGCGTATTCCGATTCCATGTCACCGAAGCTCTTAATCCAGGGCTTCTCCTGGCACCCGAAAGGACATGACATGGCTGACCCAATTAGCACCTCCGCAGCGACAAGCACTGTTGCGAACGATTTTCTGGCAATGAAGGCCGACATCGAAAAGTCAGCCTCTAAAGCCGCGCCCAAAGCGCCCCCAGCTGTGAGCCAGCAAGCGGCTCCTGCGGCGGCCGATTTACGCCAAGCGGTCGAGATGTTGAATAAACAGCTGGCCAAAAACAACCAGGTGCTTGGCTTCAGCTATGACGAATCGGTGAAAAGCCCGGTCATCACCGTGAAAAACTCGGAGTCGGGTGAAGTGATCCGCCAGATACCCAACGAACAGGTGGTGCGCATGGCCCACCATATTGACCAGCTCAAAGGGCTGGTCTTCAACAAAGTTGGTTGATTTTTTCGAGCAACACTAAAGATTTTGTCAGCAGCGCCGATTCATAGGCATAGACGGTAAACCTCTTGGCTACGTTGAAAGACTCAGCTAAAGGGGCGCAGACCACCCTGGTAAGTATTTTGTTTTTTTAGGAGAACTGAAATGGCAGTGATCAACACCAACGTTAACTCGTTATACGCCCAAGCATCTTTGAAGAGTAACGCCCGTTCGCAGGCTGCTGCCATGCAGCAGCTGTCCACCGGATCGCGTATCAACAGCGCCAAGGATGATGCTGCCGGCATGGCGATCGGTAACTCGATGACCTCCCAGGTACGAGGCTTGGAGGCCGCGATCCGCAACGCCAACGATGGTGTCAACATGATGCAAACCGCCGAGGGCGCCATGGTTGAGCAGACCAATATGCTCCAGCGCATGCGTGAGTTGGCCGTACAAGCCGCCAACGGAACTTATTCCTCCAAGCAGCGAGGCTACTTGAAAGAGGAGTTCGTCGCGCTGGCCGGTCAAGTGGACAGCATTGCCAATCAGACGACCTGGAACGGCGAGAAGCTTCTGGATGCAACCTCCAAGATCGGATCCACTGGCAACTCTGGTTCGTTCGATTTCCAAGTTGGCGACATGTCCGACGCCGTGATCAGCATCGAGATTACAACGGCCTTGACCATGGACTCGCTGGCATCCGGTGTCACCGCCGAAGATGCGCTCAGCTCGGCAAGCGCCGCCATGGCGACGATTGAGGCGCTCGATGCCGCGCTGGACACGATTAATTCGACCCGCGCCAAGATCGGCGCTGGAATCAACCGCTTGACCTACGCGTCTGACAACTTAACCAATGTCTCCGCCAACATCCAGGCGTCGCGCAGCACC
Source organism: Comamonadaceae bacterium (assembly GCA_947469815.1). Taxonomy (GTDB): domain Bacteria; phylum Pseudomonadota; class Gammaproteobacteria; order Burkholderiales; family Burkholderiaceae_C; genus Allorhodoferax. The sequence goes on from CANIRI010000053.1 coordinate 8,386, forward strand.
ATCATGGATACCGACTACGCGACCGCATCGAGCCAGTTGTCTAAGACGCAAATCATCCAGCAGGCGGCAACCGCCATGTTGGCCCAGGCTAACCAGCAACCCCAGTTTGTGCTTGCGCTACTGAAGTAATCACCGATACCGTTTCGACCCCAGCGAAAGCTGGGTTCTTGACCGTTTCCTGAAAGGCCTGCTGTCACCAGCAGGCCTTTTTTGTTGTCCGGCTTCCGCCTACAAACAACTACATATTGCAAAAATAAGCGCCAATCGGCAAGCGATAGGCGGCATAACGGCAATCGGGCGGCAAAAGCCTGCCAAATAAGCGGCAAATATCCTGGCACGAGCATTGCTTATGTCTATCTCATCAACCGTTAGTTGGACAAATCCGACACGGTTGGGGTAGTCAAGTTAGTTATGTACGGGCCAGAAAACTGGCATTTATTCTTTTTGGAGAAATTTTATGTCAGTCATAAACACCAACGTGAATTCGCTGTTCGCCCAGGGAGCGTTGAAGACCAATGCGCGTGTTCAGGCCGTTGCGATGCAGCAGTTGTCGACCGGCTTGCGCGTCAACAACGCCAAGGACGATGCCGCAGGCTTGGCTATTGGTCAAACCATGACCTCCCAGGTCAAAGGTTTGGGGATGGCCATCCGCAACGCTAACGACGGTATCAACATGATGCAAACCGCTGAGGGCGCAATGGTCGAGCAGACCAATATGCTGCAGCGTATGCGTGAGCTGGCAGTGCAGGCCGCCAACGGCACCTATTCCAGCAAGCAGCGTGCTTACCTGCAAGACGAATTCACCGCTTTGGGCAGCCAAATTGACAGTATCGCCCACCAAACCACCTGGAACGGCCAGAAGCTGCTCGATGTGACCTCGACCATCGGCGCGAGCCACTCGGCTGGCAGCTTTGACTTCCAGGTCGGCCAAAACGAGAGCCAACTGATCACTGTCAAGATCGATACGCCCATGACCATGTCCGGCTTGGCTGCCGACCTGTCCTCCGTTATCGACGACGCACTCATGTCCGCCAGCGCGGGCAGCACCACGATCACTGCCTTGGACGGTGCAATGGACACCATCAATGCGATGCGCGCCAAGATCGGCGCCGGCATCAACCGCCTGACCTACGCCGTGGACAACCTGACCAATGTGTCGGCAAACATCCAGGCTTCGCGCAGCACCATCATGGACACGGATTACGCCACGGCGTCGACCCAGCTGTCCAAGACACAGATCATCCAACAGGCGGCAACGGCCATGTTGGCCCAAGCCAACCAACAGCCACAGGCGGTTTTGTCTTTGCTGAAGTAAGCCCTTACGGGATATCTGTTCACAAAGTTGACACCCACTAGCTAAAAAAATATTGGAACAGGAATTGCTTAAATCATAAGGTTCCCGCTCAATACAGGATTTGAAACTAGCAAACAGATTCCCGGCAATAAGGTAGGGAAACATTTAAAGGACGGAGAAGTACCATGTCAGTCATTAATACCAATGTAAGCGCGCAGTATTCGCAAAATGCGATGAAAACCAATTCGCGTGCCATGAGCACGGCGATGGAGCAGCTCTCCACCGGCACCCGCGTCAATTCCGCCAAGGACGATGCGGCTGGTTTGGCCATTGGTCAGAACATGACCTCGCAAATCCGCGGCCTGAATATGGCGGTTCGCAACCTCAACGACGGTATCAATATGATGCAGACGGCTGAGGGCGCCATGGTCGAGCAGTCCAATATGTTGCAACGGATGCGCGAGCTGACAGTACAGTCTTTGAACGGCACGTATGACGTGAAGCAAAGAGAATATCTGAACGTGGAGTTTCAGGAGCTCAAGACGCAAATTGGCAAAATTGCCACGGAAACGAAATGGAATGATCAGACTTTATTAGATGGCACTACCGCAACATTTACCTTTCAGGCCGGCCAGTCAAGCGGGCAGGTTATTGATGTCGCCATTGCCAACATGGGTGTTGGCGATGAATCTACGCTGACTATTGCGTCCGCCGCCATCAAAGATGTGACTTTGGCGACGGCAGCGCTCAATGTGAT
>CANIRI010000054.1 GCA_947469815.1 Comamonadaceae bacterium
CCCTTGCAGTTCGGTGCAGAAATTTATGGCCATGCCGGCTTGGAGGCCGACCTGGAAATTCTCACGCTGGCCCTGGATACGCTCAAGGCAGCGGATGTGGTGGGCAGCACGGTCGACTTTGCCGATGCGCGCATCGTCCACGCCTTGCTTGCCCAATCCGGCTTGGCTGCCGGCCAAGTCGCGGCGGTGTACCAGGCGCTGGCAGCCAAAGATGCACAGGCCTTGGCCAGTGCCAGCGCGACAGCGCCCCCGGCTGTGGCTGCGGGCCTGGCCGCGCTGATGCAGTTGTATGGCGATAGCACCGTCCTGGCCGATGCGCGTGCGCGCTTGCCCTCCATGCCCCTGATCGCCGAAGCGCTGGATGACCTGGCCTGGCTCGCGGGCCACGTGCAATCGCACGCCCCGGGCGTCCAGGTTTCCTTTGATTTATCGGATTTGCGCGGTTACTCGTATTACAGCGGCGTGCGGTTTTCGATTTTTGCCGACAAAGCCCCGGATGCCCTGGTGCGCGGCGGACGCTACAACGCCGTGGGCGCTGCCTTCGGACGCGATCGCCCGGCTGTGGGCTTCAGCCTAGATGTGAAGGCGCTGGTCCGTGCGGTCACCGCGCCAGCCCTCCACGCAGCGGTGCGTGCGCCCTGGGGCGAGGACCCGGCTTTGCGCGCCGCCATCGCGCGCCTGCGCGCCGAAGGTCACACGGTTGTGTGCGTCCTTCCGGGCCATGAGAGCGAAGTCGAAGAATTCCATTGTGACCGTGCGCTGGTGCTTCAATCCGGCGGCTGGACCCTGACAACCTTGTAGAACTACACATGAATAAGAAACCGGGCAGAAACGTCGTCGTGGTCGGAACCCAATGGGGCGATGAAGGCAAGGGCAAGCTGGTCGACTGGCTGACGGAAAGCGCGCAGGCCGTGGTGCGTTTCCAGGGCGGCCACAACGCCGGCCATACGCTGGTGATCAATGGTGTCAAAACCGCTTTGCATTTGATTCCCAGCGGCATCATGCGCGCCGGGGTCCGTTGCTACATCGGCAATGGTGTGGTCTTGTCCGTGGCCAAGCTGCTGGAAGAAATGGCGGGCCTGGAGAAGGCCGGCGTGGAACTGCGCTCGCGCCTGCGGATCAGCGAAGCCTGTCCCTTGATATTGCCTTTTCATGCGGCACTCGATGTGGCGCGCGAAGCCGCGCGCGAGAAGGGCGGTAGCGAAAAAATCGGCACCACCGGACGCGGTATCGGCCCGGCCTATGAAGACAAGATCGGCCGCCGCGCCCTGCGCGTGCAGGACCTCAAGCACCCCGAGCGTTTCGCCGCCAAGTTGCGCGATTTGCTCGACCTGCACAACCATGTATTGACCACCTACCTGGGTTCGGCTGCTTTCGATTTCGGGCCGCATCTCGCTGCGTACATGCAAGACGGACGTGTCCTGTTCCAGCCGGTTTTTGATGAGGCCATGCGCCACGCCACCATCCTGCAGCCCATGGTCGCCGACGTCTCGCGTGAGCTCAACGAGGCGCATCTGCGCGGCGACAACATCTTGTTCGAAGGCGCGCAGGGCACTTTGCTCGATGTGGACCACGGGACTTATCCGTTTGTCACCTCCAGCAATTGCGTGGCGGGTAACGCAGCGGCAGGTGCCGGTGTCGGCCCCGGTTTGTTGCACTATGTTCTGGGCATTACCAAAGCCTATTGCACCCGGGTGGGTAGCGGGCCATTCCCGACCGAACTCGATTGGGAAAAGCCCGGTACGCCTGGCTACCACATGAGCACGGTCGGGTTCGAGAAAGGCGTCACCACCGGGCGCTCGCGCCGCTGCGGCTGGTTTGACGGCGCGCTGCTCAAACGCTCGGCGCAGGTCAACGGTTTGTCTGGCCTGTGCATTACCAAACTGGATGTGTTGGACGGCCTGTCCGAGTTGAAGCTGTGTACCGGTTACCGGCTGGGCGGCGAACTGGTTGACATTCTGCCCATGGGGGCCGACGACATTGCCTTGTGCGAGCCGGTGTACGAGGCCCTGCCAGGTTGGAGCGATAACACCGTGGGTATTACCGATTACGCGCTTCTGCCTGCGGCAGCGCGGCGCTACCTGGAGCGCATCGAACAGATCACCGGCGTGCCGATTCATATGGTCTCCACCAGCCCAGACCGCGACCACACGATTTTGATGCGCGACCCTTTTTTAGCCCCCTGATTTTCAACTTTTAACCGGAGTTCCGCATGTTGACTGAAGATGGCAAGCACCTGTATGTCAGCTATGACGAATACCACAACCTGATCGAAAAATTGGCGATCAAGGTGTTCCAGTCCGGCTGGGAGTTCGACACGATTTTGTGTCTGGCGCGCGGCGGTATGCGCCCTGGTGACATCTTGTCGCGTGTGTTCGACAAGCCGCTGGCCATCATGTCCACCAGCTCCTACCGTTCCGACGCCGGTACGGTACAAGGCAACCTGGATATCGCCCGCTTCATCACCACGCCCAAAGGCGAAATTGCCGGCAAAGTGCTGCTGGTCGACGACCTGGCCGATTCCGGCCACACCCTCAACGCTGTGATGCACCAACTGCGCACCAACTACAAGCCGATTACGGAGCTGCGCAGCGCTGTTATCTGGACCAAGGCTTTGTCCAGCTTCAGCCCCGATTACTCGGTGGAATTTTTGCCCACCAACCCCTGGATCCACCAGCCCTTTGAGAGCTACGACGCGATGCGACCGGAGCAGCTGATTCACAAGTGGAGCGTCTAGCGCGCGGCGCACCATGGCCACCAAGGCTCCAACCGCCCTGATTCACCACCCCTACCGGCCGCCGGAGGGTTTTGATTCGCCGCAGCCCGGCATCTTCAAAGCGTCGTCGGTCTTTTTCCCCAATGTGGCGGCCATGCGCAGCCGTGAGTGGAAAGACAAAACCGCCTACACCTACGGCCTGCATGGCACCCCCAGCAGCTACATGCTGGAGGAGCGTTTGTGCACCCTGGAGGGTGGCTTGCAGTGTGTGCTGGCACCCAGTGGTCTGGCGGCCTTGGCGCTGGTGTCCTTGTCCATGCTGCGCGCTGGCGACGAGGTCTTGCTGCCTGAGAACGTCTACGAGCCCAATAAATCGCTGATCGAAGCGGAGCTGAAGAATTGGGGTGTCACCCACCAGTTCTACGACCCCATGGATCTGGCCGATTTGGAAGCGAAACTGAGCAACAAAACGCGCCTGGTGTGGCTGGAGGCCGCCGGTTCCGTGACCCTGGAATTCCCCGATGTGCCGGGCATGGTGCGGCTGTGCCAAGCGCGCGGCGTCTGCGCGGCGTTGGACAACACCTGGGGTGCGGGCATTGCTTTTAATCCCTTTGACCTGCTGCCTGGCGTGGTGCCCGCGCTTGGCGTGGACATTTCCACGCAGGCCCTCACCAAATACCCCAGCGGCGGCGGTGACGTGCTGATGGGCAGCGTCATCACCCGCGACCCGGCGCTGCACATGCGCATCAAGCTCACTCACATGCGGTTGGGGCTGAACGTGGGCTCTAATGATGTGGAACTGGTGCTGCGCGCTCTCCCCAGCATCTACCTGCGCTACCAGGCCCATGACGCCAGCACCCGCGCTGTGGCGGTCTGGTGCCAAAGCCAGCCCGAATTCACCCAGGTCCTGCATCCGGCCTTGCCCGGCTCGCCCGGACACGCCCATTGGCGCAGCCTGTGCACCACAGACGGCGCCGCCTGTCTTTTTTCGGTGGTGCTGGACGCGCGTTTCAGCCAGGCGCAGGTCGACGCCTTTGTAGACGCCTTGCGGCTGTTCCGTCTGGCCTACAGCTGGGCGGGCCCTATCAGTCTGGTCGTGCCTTATGACCTGGCGCGTTCGCGTGGTCGCTGGCCTGCTCAGGTCGCGCGGGGTACGGTGGTGCGTTTTGCTGTGGGCTTGGAAGACCCGCAGGACTTGCAGGCCGATATCGCGCAGGCTTTGACGCTGCTGCGCACCTAGCCCTGGCCGGGGGCTGCCCAGGATGCGGCGGGTGTTAAAGTGCGTGCTACTTCACTGAAAGAACAACTTGGCAACTCCCAATTACGGATACGAAAAACGCCAGAAAGAGCTGGCGAAAAAGCGCAAGAAAGAAGACAAGCTCAAAAGCAAAACGGAGCGCCGCACCGATGGCAGCGATCCGGCTGCTGATGGCGATACCGCGCCGGATGCGCTGCCAACGCCCGCGTATCCCCAGATCACACCGCCAAACCCTTAAGTTGCGCTGCGGCAGCGTCCATTGCTGAGGCGCTGCGTCCGTCGGGCGCGATGTCCACGGCCTGGGCAAACTGGCTGAAGTTGCGCTGCATGGACTGCACGTACACCGGGTCGTAGTGGGTCAGCAGCAAGTCTTCTACCACCGCCGCCAGGTCGCCGCGCCCCACGCTTTCTTTCCACGCCTGCACCACGGCCTTGCCGCGCTGCGCCGTGAGTACCTCCAAGCGGTTGCAAAAATGCTCCGGGTTGGCCACGAAGTAGGCGTAATCTTCCAGCAGCAAGTGCACCCGTTCGGCCATCGGTAGTTGCAAGTTGATGCAGGGGCTTTGTCGGATGCGCTCCATCAACCGCTCGGGAACGGCCACATTACCCACCTTCTTGCTTTCACTCTCTACAAAGACCGCGCGGGTGGTGTCAAAACACCGCAACGCATTCCACACCAGGCTGTCAAAGCGCTTCTGGCTGGGCTGTGGCACACCGGGTATCGCTCCCAGCACCGAGCTGCGGTGCTGCGCCAAGGCTTCCAGATCCAACACCTGCGCGCCTGCACGTTGCAGTGCGTGCAAAAGCCGGGTCTTGCCGGAACCGGTGGTACCGCACACCACCTGAAACCGCAGCGCGTCTGCGCGGGCTTGCACGTCTTGCAGCATCGCGGCCCGGAAGGCTTTGTAACCGCCTTCCACCAGGTTCACCCGAAAGCCGATCTGGTCCAACACCAGCGCCAGCGAGCCGCTGCGTTTGCCCCCGCGCCAGCAATAGAGCAGGGGGCTCCAATCGCGGGGCTTGTCTATTACGTCGCGTTCAATGTGTGCGGCGATGTTGCGCGCAGCCAGCGCCGCACCCCGTTTTTTGGCCTCGAAGGCGTTGACCTGTTTGTAGGTGGTGCCGATGAACTGGCGCTCGGCGTCGTTCAGCGTCGGCCAGTTGAGCGCTTGGGGGAGGTGGTCTTCGGCAAATTCGGATTCGCTGCGCGCGTCCACCACGGTGTCAAACCGGTCCAGCTGCTGCACCGCATCGGCGGCGTTAATCAGGGTCAGGCTCATGGCAGCAGCCGCTTCAATCCGGCCCAGACGTTGTTGAGCAAAATTGGGTGCGCCACCGCCGCGGGGTGGATGCGGTCGCTTTGGAACAGGTCAGCCGCGTTGGGTACGTCGGCCACGTCTTTGAGAAAAAACGGTACCAGCGCAACTTTCTGTTCTTTGGCCACGGTTACAAAGCTGGCGGCAAACTGTTGCGCGTAATCCGGCCCGTAGTTGGGTGGCACCTGCATGCCCAGCAGCAGAACCTGGGCTTTGGCGGACTGTGCCAGCCGGACCATGGCGCGCAGGTTCTCGCGCGTCATATCCAGGGGCAGCCCGCGCAAGGCGTCGTTCGCGCCCAGTTCGATCACCACAATGGCGGGAGCATGTTGTTTGAGTAGGGCAGGCAGGCGCACCAGCCCGCCCGAGGTGGTATCGCCGCTGATGCTGGCGTTGACGACTTTGAGCGCGCGTTTTTCTTGTGCGAGGCGTTGCTCCAGTAAAGCCACCCAGCCGCTGCCCTTGGCCAGCCCGTATTCGGCGCTCAGCGAATCACCCAGCACCAGCAGCGTTGGGGGTGCCGCTTGGGCTGGGCTTAACCCTGCGGCAAACGAGGTCAGGGCGCTTAGGCAGCCTAAGATACAGTCGCGTCGATTCACAGAAGGCCCCATGTCAGATTTCATTGTTTCGGTAGAAAAAGTGTGCAAAACCGTCGAAGACTCGACCGGCCGCTTGCAAATCCTGCGTGATGTCGATTTTGCGCTAAGCGCTGGTGAGACCGCAGCCATCGTCGGGGCTTCGGGCTCGGGCAAGAGCACCTTGCTCTCCATCCTGGCGGGGCTGGATGTTCCCAGCAGCGGCACGGTGCGCATTGCCGGTGCCGACATGTTCAGCCTGGACGAAGATGCGCGTGCTTCGGTGCGGGCGCGCTCGGTGGGTTTTGTGTTCCAGAGCCTGCAGTTGCTCGGCAACCTGACCGCGATTGAAAACGTGATGCTGCCGCTCGAGTTGGCCGGCCGCCCCGATGCGCGGGCCGCTGCGGCGCGCATGCTGGAGCGCGTGGGTTTGGGCACGCGCTTGAAGTCCTATCCCAAGGTACTCAGTGGTGGCGAGCAGCAGCGCGTGGCGCTGGCGCGGGCTTTTGTGGTGCAGCCGGTGCTGCTGCTGGCCGATGAGCCCACCGGCAGCCTGGACTACGCCACGGGCGAGACCATCATGGCGCTGATGTTGGCACTCAACCAGGAGCAGGGCACGACGCTGGTGCTGGTCACGCACGACCGTGGTATTGCCGCGCGCTGTTCGCGCGTATTCACCATGGAAGCCGGGCGATTGCGCGAGAGTGCGCAGGCCGACCTGGAGGGAACTGCCACCGCTGCGGCGGGATAATGGCCTATGTCCAGTGCCAAAACCTTGTTCGGCTTCCATGCCATCGGGGTGCGTATCAAAACCGCACCCGCTTCGATTCTCGAAATCCACATCGAACCCACCCGCCGTGACGCCCGCATGCGCCAGTTTGTGGAGCGCATTAAAGAAGCCGGTATCCGCCTGATCGAGTCTGACGGCATGCGCCTGGCAAAGCTTTGCGGCAGCCACGGTCATCAAGGCGTGGTGGCGCGGGTTCAGGCCCTTGTCCAGACGCATTCGCTGGACGAATTGTTGGAACGGCTGGAAGCCAGCCAAGCGGATGTGCCGCTGGCGCAGCGCGTACAGCCGCTGTTGCTGGTACTCGATGGCGTGACCGACCCCCACAACCTGGGCGCTTGCCTGCGGGTTGCTGATGGTGCGGGTGCCCACGCCGTGATCGCCCCCAAAGACCATGCCGCCGGTATCAACGCCACCGTGGCCAAGGTGGCCAGCGGCGCGGCCGAAACGGTTCCGTATTTCATGGTGACCAACCTGGCGCGCACCTTGGGTGAATTGAAAGAGCGCAATATTTGGGTCATCGGCACCAGCGACACTGCCACGCAGACTGTGTACGACGCCGACCTGCGCGGCCCCGTCGCCTTGGTGCTGGGTGCAGAAGGCGACGGTATGCGCCAGCTCACCGCCAAGACCTGCGACCAGTTGGTGCGCATCCCCATGCAGGGCGCCGTGGAGAGCCTGAATGTGTCGGTTGCCAGCGGCGTCTGTTTGTTTGAGGCGGTGCGCCAGCGAACCCGCCCACCTTGATTTGAATCCCATAAGGACTGTGTATGAACCCACTTGATCGACGCACACGCGGGGGCGGTATCGCGCTGCTGCTGGCAGGGCTTGCGCTGCTGTCCGCTTGTACCCAGGAACAGCAGAACAAAATTGGCCGGGAGATTCAGAACTGGACCGGTACCAGCGGAGTACTGGAGGTGTATGCGGGTGACAAGCTGGTGCGCCGCTTTATCCAGATCGACAAAATGACCACGGCGATGGGAACCGACGACAACAAGCTACGACCCTATCGTTACGGCTACGGCTATTTGGATGAAAACCTGAATATGCAAGTCGACCCCAACGAGAAAAAGGTCTACTTCGAGATCAGCGACTACGCGACCAACTACGTGTTTTTTGAAAACCCGCGCTAAAGACTGCGATATCGCCCTACAGCCAGCCCCAAGCCCCTAAGGCTGCGCCGGCTGCAATCAGCCACAGCATGTGGATATGGGTCTTCCAGACCAGCAGGGCAGATACCACGGCTAAGGCCCATAACACCGGCGTCTCTTGCGGCATGCCGTGCGCTGCGCCCAGGGTCCAGGCGGTGGCCAGCAGCAGGCCAATCACAATAGGTCCCATGGCCAGCTTGAAGCCCCGCACGCCCAGACGCGCGCGGTTCTGGTGTACCCAGCGTGCGGCATACAGCGTGAGCGTGGTGGAGGGTGCCAGGATGCCGATGGTTGCCACCGAAGCGCATGCCAGTGGCAGCAACCAGGCCAGTTCCGGCGGGTTCGCCCCGGCTGCCGCATTGGCGCCCACATTCCAGGCCAGCACCGACACGAACAAGAGGTTCGGCCCCGGCGCAGCCTGCGCCAGGGCAATCGAGGCGCTGAATTGCCCCTCGCTCAGCCAGTGCTGCTCCAGCACCAAAAAGCGGTGCATATCCGGCACCGTGGTAATCGCCCCGCCCACCGCCAGCAGCGACAGGGTCAGGAAATGCTGGAACAAAGCCAGGCAATCGCCCCAGGCAAAAGTTCCCAGGTCCGCAGTGCTCATACCGCATGCCCCGCCGCGCGCGCCTGAAGCCACAGGATGCGCCAGGCCAGCAGCGTGCCCGAAACGCCCAGGCCCAAGAGCAACCAGACCAGCGGCACATGCAGCACGGCAGCACCTGCAAGGGTCAGGCCGCTGAGTGCAACGCAACCGGCTGCACCAAAGGCGTGGCCGCGCAGCCCACTGGTCAGCTTCAGCGCCGTGCCAGCAATCAAGCCGGCAGAGACTGCACCCATCCCGCGCAACATGCCTTGCACCATGGGCACGTCCAGCATATTGAAGAGAAAGGCCGCCAGCGCCAGTACCACGACAGAGGGGAATAGCATCAAGCCCGCTGCGGCTGCCAGCGCCCCGCGCGCGCCAAAGCATCGGTCGCCCATCAAGACCGCCAGGTTGCAGACATTGGGCCCCGGCAACACCTGGGCCACTGCCCAATCTTCTAAAAATTCGGCGGCGGTCAGCCACTGGCGTTTCTCCACCAACTCCCGTTGCACAATGGCCATCACTCCACCAAAGCCTTGCAAAGCGATCCACGAAAAAGAGAAAAACAGATCGCGCAGCGAAGTCGGGCCTCGTCGGGCCGCATCCGGCAAGTTATTCATGTATTACTTGAGGTTTCCGGATAAAAACTGCGCCAGCCTGTCACTTTTCGGCTGACTGAGCACCTCGCGCGGCACGCCTTGTTCTTCGATCAGGCCCTTGTGCAGAAAAATCAGGTGGTTGGCGACCTCGCGCGCAAACCCCATCTCATGGGTCACCACCAGCATGGTGCGGCCCTCTTGGGCCAGCGCTTGCATGACCCGCAGGACCTCGGTCACCAGTTCGGGGTCCAGGGCGCTGGTGGGTTCGTCAAACAGCATCACCTCGGGCTCCACCGCCAGCGCGCGGGCAATCGCCACCCGCTGCTGCTGGCCACCGCTCAGGTGCGCTGGGTAGCGGTCTTCCATGCCCGTCAGATCCACCCTTTGCAGATAGCGCCGGGCCGTGGCTACCGCCTGCTCGCGCGGTACGCCCAGCACGTGGATGGGAACTTCGATGATGTTTTGCAGCACCGTCATATGGGCCCACAAATTGAAATGCTGGAACACCATGGCCAGGCGGGTGCGCAGGCGTTGCAGTTGCAGCGGGTCTCGGGCGTTCAGTTCACCGTTCTTGTCCGGCACCAGCGCCAGCGTCTCACCGGCAACCGTAATACTGCCCGCGTTGGGCTTTTCCAGCAGGTTGATGCAGCGCAGCAGCGTGCTTTTGCCCGAGCCCGAGCTGCCGATGATGGCAATCACGTCGCCCGCTGCGGCCTGCAGCGAAACGCCGCGCAGCACCTCGTTCGCGCCAAAGCGCTTGTGGATGCCGTCGATTTGAAGTTTCAGGGCAGGGGTGCTCATAAAAGATGGCTTGTCACAATTTAAGCGCCCAACAATTCGCCGCTGCGAAAGGCGACTGCGCCGGCAATCTTGGCCAGTTCGCAGCCGGTGGTGACATAGCGGTCCCGAATCCGGGCGTACAAGAGGCCGTCCACGCCAGCGCAGACGCGCTGCGCGGTGTGGGCTACCGGGTCTATGACTTCGGCCACCAGGTCACCGGCACGCAACTGCTGGCCCGGTTCTGCCGCAAACACGACCAGACCCGGCACTGGTGCGTACAGGGTTTCCGATCCGGCCAGTGGCGTGGCGTCGCACGCGGGGGATGGCAAGGCTGCAGCGGGTGTGTCACGCAACACGCCGATGTGGCGCAGGTAATTGGCAATGGCTTGCGCGTCCTGTGCGGCCAGACCGTGCTCGACCTCGGCCTCACCGCGCAGCTCGATCGTGGTGCTCAGGCAGGCCTGCGGCAGCGGCGCGGCCGATCCGCTGGCCGCCAGCGCCTCTGCCAGCCGCCACCAGACACCCGAGAGGCTTTCGTCAAACGGGCTGCTGCCGGAGTTTTTGGCCAGCAAGATCGCCCGGCTTTGCAGGTAGTGCGCCAAGGGTTCGAGCTGAGGCCAGCAAGCCTCTTCGCAATAA
>CANIRI010000055.1 GCA_947469815.1 Comamonadaceae bacterium
ATTCGAAAAATCCAGCAGCGTCGTCAAAAACGTGGCACTGGCCACGGGCTTTTCACCGCGCGCTGCCAGCACCGCCAACGCCGTACCCAACATGGTGCCGCCCACGCAAAAGCCCAGTGCGTTGATCGCGCCGTCGCCCTTGGATTTGGAACCGATGGCGCGGGTGACCTCGATGGCGCGGATCACCGCATGCTCCATGTAATCGTCCCAGGTTTTCTGGGCCAAGGATTCATCGGCGTTGCGCCAGCTCACCACAAAGGTGCGGTGACCCTGGGCCACGGCGTAGCGGATCAGCGAGTTCTCGGGCTGCAGGTCCAGGATGTAAAACTTGTTGATGCAGGGCGGCACGATCAGGAAAGGCTTCTCAAAAACCTGCGATGTGAGGGGCTTGTACTCCAGCAGCTGGAAGAGATCGTTCTCGAACACCACCGCGCCCTCGGTGGTCGCCACGTTCTGCCCCACCGTGAATACGCTCTCGTCGGTCATGGATACATGGCCCTGGCCCAGATCGTGGATCAGGTTTTGCAGCCCTTTGGCAATGCTCTGGCCCTGGGTCTCGATCGCCAGCTTTTGGGCTTTTGCGTTGAAGGCCAGAAAGTTGCTGGGCGCGCTGGCCGCTGCCCACTGCTCCACCGCAAACCGCAGACGGGCCACCGTCTTGGCATCCGCCTGCACGGCGTCGACCAGACCGGCGAGCGCGCGCGTTTGGATCAAATGCGCCGCCGCCGCGTGCGAGGCCAGGGGGTTGTGCGCCCAAGCGGCGTCGGCGAAGCGCCGGTCGGTGCTGATGCCGGTGGCCTGGGGGCCCATGGCCATCAGGGAGGTGATTTGCTCCTGGAAGTCGGCTTGCACCGCCGCCAGTTTGGACGGCTCCATCTGCATAGGCGGCATGTGGTCAACCAGTTGTCGCCAACCAGCGAATAAGGCCTCCAAAGGCTGGGAGGCCGGGGAATCAACAGGCATGCATACTCCTTGGGTTTGCCCCGAGTATCTCAGGGCAAGCATGGGCTTTTCTTACGAAGCCGGCGCATGGGGCGCTATTCACACACAAATTTGCCTATGTACATCGTTCCGTTCGTGTGGCTGTACGTCGCTTTCATGATGGCGGTGGCCGAAGCCACCAGCCCGATTGGCACGCTTTTGGGCGCGGCCATCACCTTCGTGCTCTACGGGCTGCTGCCGGTGGGGCTGATTCTGTATTTCATGGGCTCTCCGGGGCGCAAGCGCGCCAACCGGCAGGCGGAGCAGACGCAAGACGATGCGGGTGCAGCCCCACCAGGGGTGGCTAGCGACTCAAGCCAGGGCGATGGCAGCAGCCATGCGGCCGCAGACCCCATCGCGGCGGAACGAGAAAAACCGCGCGGGCTGTGACACCGTGCACCACGCGGGCGATCCTTCGTTGCCATAAATTGCCTGCACCCCCGCAGCCTGCAAGCGCTGGCGCGCCAGTGCGGGCAAGTCGGCCAGCCATTTGCCTGGGCGCAAGACGCTGAAAAAGGCTGCGGCAGCCGGATCCACCGCCACAAAAGCCTGCCGTACGTCGTCGCCCACCTCGAATACCTGCGGGCCGATGCACGGCCCCAACCAGGCCAGCAGTTCCCCCGGTGCGGCATCCATGGCTGCCACACCCCGCTCGACCACGCCTGCCCCCCCGGCACCGGCCAGCCCTCGCCAACCGGCGTGCAGGGCCGCCACCTGCTCTCCCGCCTGGTCACACAACAAAATTGGCAGGCAATCGGCCACCTGCGCGGTACAGGCCAGTCCGCTTTGGCGGGTCTGCGCGCCGTCGGCCTGCACGCCATCGGGCGTATCGGCGCGCGCTGCAATAACCTCAAACCCGTGCACCTGGTGCAGAAAAACCGGGCGCGCGCCCAAGGACGCGCCCAACTGCGACCGGTGAGCTGACACCCGCTGCGGGTCATCGCCCACGCGCTCGCCCAGGTTGAAGCTGTCAAAAGGTGCCAGGCTTTCGCCACCGGCGCGGGTAGTACAGACCGCCCGAACGCGGGCAGGCGCTGGCCACTGCGGGCGCAGCCAATCGGGGTCTGGCCGGTCGATCAATGGGGGATGCTCCATGCGGCACAGCATACCCAAAGCCCTCGGCCGGGGGCACGTCATCCCGGCCCGTTACCATCCCGCCAGAGATTTATAGGAAAGCCCGCCATGATTTTGGAAATTGCCGACATCCGCATCCACACCGGCCAAAACGCCGCATTTGACGAAGCCATTGCCCGCGGCCTGCGCACCGTGGTCTCAAGCGCGCACGGTTTTCGGACTGCGTCTGTGCACAAATGCATGGAAACCCCGGAACGCTATGTGTTGCAAATCCAGTGGGACACACTGGAAGACCACACAGTGGGTTTTCGGCAATCGGAAGCGTTTACCCAATGGCGTGGCATCGTGGGGCCGTTTTTCGCTGGGCCGCCGCTGGTTGAACATTTCCAAGTGCTGCTCGACGGCGTGTAAGCAGCGGACCGGTTGATGCGCATACCCATTCAGCATTGCAAATCCTGCGGCGCGTCCACGCGCTACCGGATACCCGACGACGGCGACACCAAAGAGCGCGCCATCTGCAGCGCCTGCCATCTGGTGCATTACGAAAATCCTTTGAATGTAGTGGGCACGATACCGGTATGGGGCGCGCAGGTTTTATTGTGCAAACGCAACATCGAGCCGCGCAAAGGCAAATGGACGCTGCCGGCTGGCTTCATGGAGCTGCAAGAAACCACGGCCGAAGGTGCCGCACGCGAGACGGTTGAAGAAGCCGGCGCGCAGTTCACCATGGGGCCGCTGTTTTCGCTGATCAATGTGGCACGTGTCGGGCAGGTGCATTTGTTTTACCGTGCAGAACTGACCAGCGACGCGTTTGACCCGGGTACCGAGACGATGGAAGCGCAGCTGTTCCACGAGGCCGATATTCCCTGGGGGGATCTGGCGTTCCACACGGTGCAGGAAACCCTGCGCCGCTTTTTCGCTGACCGCGCCGCGGGCCACTTCGGCTTCCACGCCCTGGATATTTAAAGGCGGCGCCCGTGCTGCCCTGCTACGTTCTGCTGGATCTGGAGACCACCGGCGGCAACGCCACGGTTGACCGGATCACCGAGATTGCCGCCGTCCGTGTCGAGGATGGCATGGAGGTGGCGCGCTGGAGCACGCTGGTCAATCCTGGTGTGCGCATTCCGCCCTTTATCCAAAGCCTGACCGGCATAAGCGACGCCATGGTGCAGACCGCCCCGGCGTTTGACGAGGTGGCGCGCCAGTTGCTGGACTTTTTGGATGGGGCGGTTTTGGTTGCCCACAACGTGCGCTTTGACCACGGTTTTATCGTCAACGAACTGCTGCGCCTGGAACGCAAGCTGCAGATCAAAACTTTGTGCACGGTGCGGCTGTCGCGTGCGCTCTACCCGCAATTCAAGAGCCACGGGCTGGATGCGATTCTGAGCCGCCACGGTTTGCAGACGGTGGCACGGCACCGGGCCATGGGCGATGTCGAGGTGGTGCTGGCCTGGCTGGCTATTGCGCGCGCCGAGCTGGGCGAAGAAGCCCTGCAAGGGGCGGCGCAACAGCTGCTGCTGGGCAGCGCCAGCCTGCCGCCGCAACTCGAAACCGCGGTGCACGACATCCCCGACACGCCCGGGGTCTACCTGATGTACGGCGAAAGCCCCTTGCCGCTGTACATCGGCAAGAGCGTCACGATGCGCAAGCGGGTGCTGTCGCATTTCCAGGCCTCGGCGCGGGTGGCCAAGGAGATGCGGCTGGTGCAAGAGGTACGGCGGGTGGAATGGCGCGAGACGGCGGGCGAGCTGGGCGCGCTGTTGCTGGAGTCCCGCTTGGTCAAAGAGATGCAACCGGTTTTGAACCGGCGCTTGCGCAGCGAAAAGCAGCTGTGCGCCTGGCGGCTGGCGCTTGATCCGGCAACGCGACCCTTGCTGGAATTGGTACGCATGGACGCGGTTGACAGCGCCGAGGTGGGCCAGCTCTTTGGCGTGTACCGCTCCAAGCGGCAGGCGCTGGAGTCCTTGCGCGAACTGGCTACGGCGCACAGCCTGTGCCCCCAAGCATTGGGGTTGGAATCCGGCAAGGGTGCTTGTTTTGCCAGCCAGATCGGGCAATGCAAAGGCGTGTGCGCCGCGCGTGAAAGCACCGGCGTGCACCACCTGCGACTGCAACTGGCCCTGGCAGCGCAGCGGCTGAAGGCCTGGCCCTACCCTGGCCGCGTGGGCTTGCGCGAGCACGATGCCCGCAGTGGCCGCACCGACGTACACATCTTCGACCAGTGGTGCCATCTGGCCACAGTGCACGACGACCAGGCTCTGGAGTCCGTGGTGCAGACCCGCAGCGACGATGCGCCGCTGGCCTTTGATTTGGACACCTACCGGCTGCTGCTCAAGCGCCTGTCCAGCGCATCGCAGGGTACGGTGTTCCCGCTGGATTAGCGCTTTTTGCGGCTGCTTTGCTTGACCGCGGCCTTGCGTGCGGTGCGTTTGCCTGCGGGCGCTGCGGCCGGCTCGGACCCGCGGGCGGCGGCACGGGCCGCACTGGCCGAGCGCTTGCCTGGCACCTTTGCCGAAGCCTTGGGGGCAGTTGCTCTTTTGGGCGTTGGGCGGGACGATGTGTCGCCGCGATCGCTGCCTTTTTCCGGTATGACACGACCGGCACCGGCCAGCTCGTCGGGCACCAAGCGGAAATCGATTTTCCGGCCGTCCAGATCGACGCGGCTGACCTGGATACGAACGCGGGTGCCAATGGCATAACGCATACCGGTGCGCTCACCGCGCAACTCCTGGCGGGCCTCATCGAAACGGAAGTATTCGCCGCCCAATTCGGTGATGTGCACAAGGCCTTCGACGTACATAGCGTCCAGCGTGACAAACAAGCCGAAGCTGGTGGCGGCACTCACCACGCCGCCGTATTCCTCGCCCAGGTGCTCGCGCATGTATTTGCATTTCAGCCAGGCTTCCACATCGCGGCTGGCCTCATCCGCGCGGCGCTCGTTGGCGCTGCAATGCAAGCCCGCAGCCTCCCAGCCCTGGCCTTCGGCGTTGGACTTTTTCGGTTTGATGGCCGGATCGGCCACTTTGGATGCCAGACTTTTTTCTAAGCGCCGCGCCAGTTTGGCGTGTGCCTCGCCCGGCGTGGGCAGGGTCGGCAGGCGGTATTTATCTTTTTCTAGGACCGCCTTGATAACCCGGTGCACCAGCAGGTCGGGGTAGCGCCGGATCGGGCTGGTGAAATGGGTGTAGGCGTCAAACGCCAGCCCAAAATGCCCGCTGTTGTGCGGCGTGTAAATCGCCTGCTGCATGGAGCGCAGCAGCATGGAATGAATTTGTGCGGCGTCGGGCCGGTCTTTGGTGGCCTGGGCAATGTGCTGGAACTCACCGGGCTTGGGGTCGTCACTGATCGTCAACCCCAGGCCGATGGCTTTGAGGTAGTTGCGTAAGATTTCTTTTTTCTCGGGCGTAGGACCCTCATGCACCCGGAACAGGCCGGGGTGCTTGCTCTGCGCGATGAAGTCGGCGCTGCAAACATTGGCCGCGAGCATCGCTTCTTCAATCAGTCGGTGCGCCACGTTACGGGTGCGGGGAATGATTTTTTCAATCCGGCCGTTGTCGTCGCAAACGATCTGGGTCTCGGTGGTCTCGAAGTCCACCGCACCGCGTTTTTGGCGCGATGTCAGCAGAGACTGATAAACCCCGTGCAGATTCAACAGATGCGGCAACAGGGCTTTGCGGCGGGTGGCTTCGGGGCCGCGTGTGTTGCCCAGAATAGCGGCAACTTCCGTGTAGGTGAGACGCGCCTGGCTCCACATGACCGCCGGGTAAAACTGGTAGGCCTGCACCTCGCCGTCCATGCTGATGAACATGTCGCAGACCATGCACAGGCGCTCGACCTCGGGGTTGAGCGAGCACAAGCCGTTGGAGAGTTTTTCCGGCAGCATAGGAATCACGCGTCGAGGGAAATACACGCTGGTGGCCCGGTCATAGGCGTCGATGTCAATGGCCGAACCGTTTTCCACGTAGTGGCTCACATCGGCAATCGCGACCAGCAAACGCCAACCTTTGACCGCGCTTTTGCCGCGGCCTTTGCTGATCGGCTCGCAGTAGACGGCGTCGTCAAAATCACGCGCGTCCTCTCCGTCAATCGTGACCAAGGGAATATCCGTCAAGTCAACGCGATCGGCCCAATCCTGCTCGCGGACCTTGTCCGGCAAGGTGCGGGTCAGCGCCAAACAGGCAGGCGAAAATTCGTGCGGCACGCTGTACTTGCGCACGGCAATTTCGATCTCCATCCCCGGATCGTCCACCTCGCCCAGCACCTCCTTGATACGGCCTACCGGTTGACCAAAAAGCGCTGGCGGTTCCACCAGTTCAACTACTACCACCTGGCCGACCCGCGCAACGCCAGTGGCGCCCTTGGGGATCAGAATGTCTTGTCCATAGCGCTTGTCTTCGGGAGCGACCAACCAGACGCCGCTCTCGTGCAACAAGCGGCCAATGATGGGCTGGCTTGAGCGTTCGATGATTTCCACAACCCGACCTTCGGGGCGGCCTTTGCGGTCGCTGCGCACGATACGTGCCTTGACGCGGTCTTTGTGCAGCACAGCGCGCATCTCGTTCGGTGGCAAATAAATGTCAGGCGCGCCGTCGTCGCGCGAAACAAAGCCGTGGCCATCGCGGTGTCCAAGGACTACGCCTTCTATTTCATCCAAGGCGTTGTGGGGGGTGGGGGGTGTTTTGATACAATCTCTCTCTTTCCTGAAAGCCCAGGTGGCGGAATTGGTAGACGCACTAGTTTCAGGTACTAGCGAGTAACTTCGTGGGGGTTCGAGTCCCTTCCTGGGCACCATCCATACCGCGGCAATAACGCTGCATTGTCAGACAAATTTCCCGGGAATTCATTTTTGTTAAGCGGCTTGGTGTCGCAGCCCTTGAAGGCTACACCGGCATTGCGACGAGATCGTGTCCTTGCGTTCCCACCACACGGGCGCGGGTGAATTCGCCGGTTTTCATGGTTTTGCTGGCCTTCTCAGGCGGCAGCAAGCGCACAACACCATCGATCTCCGGCGCATCCGCATAACTGCGCCCCACCCCACCGTTTTTGCCCAGGCCGCGTGCCGAATCGACCAGCACCTGCATGTTGGCACCGATCCTCTTTTTCAACTTGTCTACCGACACCTGCTCGGCCACAGCCATGAAGCGCGCGCGGCGTTCTTCGCGCAGTTCAATCGGCAACATGCCACCCAATTGGTTGGCCAGCGCACCGTCAACCGCGCTGTAGGCAAAACAACCGGCACGGTCAATCTGCGCTTCCCGCACAAAAGCCAGCAGGTCTTCAAATTCGGCCTCGGTTTCACCCGGGAACCCGGCGATAAAGGTGCTGCGCACCACAATCTCAGGGCATTCTTTGCGCCACTGGGCGATCCGCTCCAGGTTGCGCTCGCCGCTGGCGGGGCGCTTCATGCGCTTGAGCACATCGGGGTGGCTGTGTTGCAACGGAACATCCAGATAGGGCAACACCAGGCCCGATGTCATCAGCGGCACGACCGCATCCACGCTGGGGTATGGGTAAACGTAATGCAGCCGCACCCACGCGTCAAAAGGCTGGGCCAGTTCACCGAGCGCCTGCACCAGATCCAACATGCGGGTCTTGATGGGTTTTCCATCCCAGAAACCGGTGCGGTACTGCACATCAACGCCGTACGCGGACGTGTCCTGGCTGATCACCAGCAGCTCTTTCACACCGCCTTCGAATAAGGCACGCGCTTCGTTCAACACGTCGCCAATCGGGCGGGAGACTAAATCGCCGCGCATGGAGGGAATGATGCAAAAGGTGCAGCGGTGGTTGCAGCCTTCGCTGATTTTCAAATACGCGTAGTGGCGCGGCGTGAGTTTGATCCCTGCCACACCAAACGACGCGGGCACCAGATCTAAAAATGGATCATGCGGTTTGGGCAGGTTCAGGTGAACCGCGTCCATCACCTCTTGGGTCGCGTGCGGCCCGGTGACCGCCAGCACTTTGGGGTGCATCCGCCGCACCAAGTTACTGCCATCGCCTGCCTTTTTAGCCCCCAGGCAGCCCGTCACGATCACCCGGCCGTTTTCCGATAAAGCCTCGCCGATGGTGTCCAGGCTTTCTTGTACCGCTTCATCAATGAAGCCGCAGGTATTCACAATGACCAAGTCTGCGCCCGCAAAGGTTTTGGTAGTTTGGTAGCCCTCTGCGCTGAGCTGGGTCAGGATCAGCTCCGAATCGGTTAAGGCTTTGGGACAACCCAAGCTGACAAAACCGATGGTGGGGGGGAGTTGCTGCAGGGAAGCTGCAGCCACAGTGGTATTGGACATAACTGGAAAGCGCCGTTGGCTAATGCCAATCAGCGTTTGGGGACAAAGGTGGACAAGAACTGCTCGGTCTGTTTTTGCATGTGCTCCTGCATCTGCAAAAACACATTGTTGCCAAGTGGATTGGCCAGCGGATTGGGAATGGCCGCTGGGATCACAGTGCGCTGCAAATCGACCAGCGCCTGCATATTTTTTTCAAGGTAGCCACCCATGAAACCCTGCATGGTGTTACCGTAAAAGCGGATGATGTTTTCCAGAACCGGCGCCGTGAACATCGGCGAGCCACCCGCCTCTTCTTCGAGGATGATTTGCAACAAAATGCTGCGGCTGATGTCCTCTGACGTTTTGGCGTCCACTACCGAAAACGGCTCGCTGGTCATCACCAGTTGCTTGATCTCGGCGAGGGTGATATAGCTTGAGGTTCGGGTGTCGTAGAGCCGGCGGTTCGGGTATTTTTTAATCACCCGCTGCGCGGGAATATCCTGCGCAGCGGCAGCTGGTTCAGGGGGAGGCGCTGACTTGGACTTTTGCATGAATGCAGGATGCGGCGCTATGGCGCCTGAGTGATGGGAGGAGATTGTAGATCGCGCCGCCTCGGCGGCAATGATCGCCGGGCACTACGGCCCTGCAGCCAGCGGCAGCTGGCACACGTAAAACCCGGCCGACATGACGCCGGGTCGTACCGAGATTCAGGCAGCTTCTGCCTTGGCTTTCAGGGCCTGGTCGATTTGATCTCGGCAAGCGATGAGCTCCGCCTCAGTCATATCTGCAAATCGGGAAACCGAATGGCCGAACACCAGGTGCGTGCCCAACATCACCTCCAGATGGGCAACCGTCTGCGCGCGCGGAATCGACTGTCCCAACAGCCACTTACGCACGCCCTCAGAGGTCACCTGGATTTGAAATTTGCTGGCATGCTCCAAATCGCGAGCGATACGCGCAGCTGAAACCCGCGCACCGTATTTCGCTTTGATTGCTTCCTGCAAGCGTTTTGCAAAGTTATCTTGGTCCAACTTAGTTCCTTAAAAATAATATTGGGGCTAATTGTTGCCGAAATCTTATCAAAATACAATATATCGACAAAAATTCTTATACCGTCAGTGTTCGCTAGGGTGTGAGGGCAATAGAAAACGCACCCATCAGGGACATTTTCGGCTCTGTCGGGGCCAAATGGTCAACATTTTCAAAGTGGTAGGCGCAATTGGACTCGAACCAACGACCCCCACCATGTCAAGGTGGTGCTCTAACCAGCTGAGCTATGCGCCTGTTGAATGTCTACCGCCTTCAATTCTAGCAGCAGCGGCGCTGCGAGATAATCACCGGCTTGCCCTTTCATGGGGCAATTGACGCCGTTTTTACCTCTCAAGGAATCTCCTATGGATATCGCAGGCAAAGTTTTCATCGTCACTGGCGGGGCTTCGGGTTTGGGCGAAGGTACGGCGCGCGCCCTAACTGCGCGCGGCGGCAAAGTCGTCATCGCCGACATGCAGGCGGACAAGGGTGAAGCCATCGCGCGCGACATTGGCGGCGCATTCGTGCGCTGTGACGTGAGCAACGAGGCCGATGGCCAAGCCGTGGTTGCCAAAGCCGTTTCCATGGGCAAATTGATGGGTTTGGTGAACTGCGCCGGCATCGCACCGGCGGAGAAAACAGTTGGCAAGAATGGCGCCCACGCCTTGGCCAGCTTCACCCGCTGCATCACGGTCAACCTGATTGGCAGCTTCAACATGATCCGCCTGGCCTCAGAAGCCATGAGCGCCAATGAACCGGAGGCGACTGGCGAGCGCGGCGTACTGATTTCCACCGCATCAGTCGCGGCCTATGACGGCCAGATGGGCCAGGCCGCCTACAGCGCGTCCAAGGGCGGTATCGTGGGTATGACCCTGCCCATTGCCCGCGACCTGGCGCGCAACGGCATCCGCAATATGACCATTGCACCCGGTATTTTTGGTACACCCATGTTGTTTGGCATGCCCCAGGAAGTACAGGAC
>CANIRI010000056.1 GCA_947469815.1 Comamonadaceae bacterium
ATCAAGAACGCCAAGACCGATCTGGATATGGCAAGCGCCCAGGCCGAACTGGTGATGATGACGGCCCAACTTGCCGCCATCCGTCGCCTGCGCGGCCAGCGCTGATCCTGCTGATCGGGCCTGGCGCAGCGCAGGCACAGGGAGCTTCAAGCGCCACTCGGGAGCCTCCACGATGCGCACTCCCCCGCCCTTCGCCGCCATTCTGGGCGGCACCCCTGATGAAGTAGACACCGCCTTTTACGAGGCGCTGCAGTCCGGCGACATCGCCAAACTCATGGCCTGCTGGGCCGACGACGAAGAAATTGCCTGCATCCACCCCGGCGGCGCGCGCTCCATCGGACCGGCGGACATCCGGGCCAGCTTTGAGGCCTTATTCGCCCACGGTGCATCGATCGATGCGCGTCCGCAGTGCCTGGCGCGCTGGCACAGCAGCCACACGGCCGTGCACCACCTGGTCGAAAGCGTCAACGTCATGACCTCGACCGGTCCGGGAACCGCACTGGTCACCACCACCCACGTATTCCACCGCAGCGCGCAAGGTTGGCGTCTGGTCGTCCACCATGCCAGCCCCGGCACACCGCAAGACGCCCGGGCGCCCGAGCGCGCGCCGCAGGTTTTGCATTGAATCCTGCTGCGCCGCCCCACGCAGCCTGGAACTACACAGCGCCCTGGTGGCTGCCCGGAGGGCACGCGCAAACCATCTGGGCCTCGCTGTTCAGCCACGCGGGGCCGTACCAAGACCAGGCAGCAGTGCAGTACCGGCGCACGCGCTGGGATACGCCGGATGGCGATTTCATTGATCTGGATTGGCTTACCCACCCAAATGCCGTGGCGGCCGCAGCCGAAAGGCCACTCTTGGTGCTATTCCACGGATTGGAGGGCAACTCCGGTGGGCACTACGCGCAAGCCTTTGCCCGCACCGCGCAGACTTCAGGAATGGACTTTGTGGTGCCGCACTTTCGTGGCTGCAGCGGCGAGATCAACCGTGCGCCGCGCGCCTACCATTCGGGCGACTACGTCGAAATTGCATGGGTTTTGGAGCGGCTGCGCCAGGCACACACCGGGCCGCTGTATGCCGTGGGCATTTCGCTCGGCGGTAACGCTTTGCTGCGCTGGGCCCAAGAGTCGGGCCACGCCGCCCGCGCCACGGCCGCCGCCGTCTGTGCGGCGTGTGCGCCGCTGGACTTAACAGCCTGCGGCCTGCACATCAGCCAGGGCTTCAACCACCTGGTTTACGGACGGCGCTTCTTGCGAACCATGAAGCCCAAGGCATTGCAGAAGTGGGACCAATTCCCCGGCTTGTTTGACCGCGCGGCACTGCTGCGCGCGCGCACCGTGCGGGACTTTGACGAGGTTTTTACCGCCCCGCTGCACGGCTTTGACGGCGCGCTGGACTATTGGAGCCGCGCCTCCGCCAAACCCCACCTCGCCAGCCTGCGCCTGCCCACCTTGGTGGTCCATGCGTGCAACGACCCCTTCATCCCGCGCGACAGCCTGCCAGCCCTTAGCGACATCACACCCGACGTGCAGCTCTGGCAACCGGCACAGGGCGGCCACGTGGGCTTTCCCAGCGGCGCACCGCCAGGGCATCTGGGCTTCTTGCCACAGCAGGTGCTGCGCTGGTTTCAAAGCTTGGCTTGAGCGCGCAGCGCGCAGCGGGTCCAACCCCGCGAAAAAACTAGCCGCTCAGCACGAATCCAACCCCACCCGAAGCGGGCGCAAGCACCCAGGCGCGCGTGTGAAACGCAGCCAGCCCGTCGCGGTGTGCAATCGACACCAAGCCGCCACCGCGCTCGGTGGTCATCGCCACCAACTTGCCGTACACCGCCGCCTGCGCTGCGTCGTCCAGCGCGCTGGTCGCCTCGTCGGCGAACACCCAGGCCGGGCGCTTGAGCAAGACGCGGGCAATCGCTAGCCGCTGCTGTTCGCCGCCTGAGAGTGTTTGGCCCCAGGCCGCCTGCCGGTCCAAGTCGTCCACCAGCGCGGGCAGTTGCGCGTCGGTCAAAGCCTGCTGCAGCTGCGCGTCGCTGTAGCGCGACGGCAGGTCCGGATAGGCCAGTGCCTCGCGCAGCGCGCCGTTGGGGAAATAGGGGCGTTGGGGGATGAACATGGCATCCGGGCTGCGCTGCACAGCCCCGCTGGCAAAAGGCCAAATACCCGCCAGCGTGCGAAACAGGCTGGACTTACCGCTGCCCGATGGCCCTTGCAAAAGCACGCGCTCGCCGGCCATGGCGCGCAAGCCGTCCGCGGCCAACATCAAGCTGCCATCAGGCAGGCAGACCCGTACCGCTTCGGCACGTACGCCAGAATCCGCGCCAGCCGCTGACACCGGCGTAAGGCGCGCAGCCCGCGCAATGCTGGCGAGGCTGCTGGAAAAACCGGTCAAACGGTCGGTGGTAGCGCGCCAAGTGGCCAGGCTGCTGTAGCTTTCGACAAACCAGCTCATCGCACCCTGCACCTGGCCGAAGGCGGACGAAATTTGCATCAGGTCGCCCAGTTTGATCGCGCCGCTGAAAAAGCGCGGTGCCGCCACCACAAACGGGAAAACCACCGCCGCTTGGCCGAAAAAGCTGGTAAACCAGACCAGGTTTTTTTGCGCCCGCAACAGCCGCATGAAGTTGCCCAGCACGCCATCAAAGCGCCCGCGCAGGCGCTGGTTCTCGTTGTCTGCGCCGCCGTCCAGGGCAATCGATTCGCTGTACTCCCGCACCCGCACCAGATGGTGGCGAAAGTCGGCTTCCAGGCGCTGCTGCTGGAAGTTCAGCGCGATTTGCGAGCGGCCGATGTAATGCGTCAGCACGCTGCCCACGCCGCAATACAGCAGCGCCATCCAGACCATGAAGCCGGGAATCGCGTAGTCCGATCCACCCAGGCTGAAGCCGAAGTCACCGGACAGCGCCCACAAAATCCCCACAAAGCTCGCCAGCGTGACCACCGCATGCAGCAAGCCCATGGCCAGCCCCAGCGTCATCGCCGTGAACTGGCCGATGTCCTCCTGAATCCGCTGATCGGGGTTATCGGCCTGCGCCCCCTGTGCCGGGCCAAAACGCGCCAGCTCCATCACATAAAAAGCCTGGCCGGATAACCAGCGGGTCAGAAATTGCTGGGTCAGCCAGGCGCGCCAGCGGATCTCCAGCAACTGGCTCAGATAAAACTTGTAGACCGCGATCACGATATAGATGAATGCCAGATAGCAAAAGCGCCACAACTGCTCCCAGAAAACCACGCTGTTTTTCTCTTGCAGGCTGTCGTAGAAAACCTGGTTCCATTGGTTGAACAGCACGGCCAGGTAGACAAAGGCCAGGTTCAGCGCCACCACCGCCGCCAGCAGACCGCAGGCGACCCAGCGCTGCTCGGACACAAAGTAAGGCCGGGTCAGCGCCCAGGCGCTGGCTGCAGTGTGGCGGATCGTTGTCCAGCGGTTCGTCGGCGCTGCGCCGTCTGTTTGGGCCATCGTTTCAGTTCCTCACGCCGCTGGCGACATGCCCCGCCGGCACATGGCGGGCAGCAGACTCGATGTGGCCGGTCTGGTCGTCAAAGAAAAAATCCGGCGCGAACTCGCGCAGGAACGCGCCCTTGTCCAGCCCGCCCAAAAACATGGCCTGGTCCACCTCAATGTTCCAGTCCATCAGCGTGCGGATCGCGCGCTCGTGCGCGGGTGCGCTACGGGCGGTGACCAGCGCGGTACGCACGCGCATGGCCGGGCGTGCTGCCTTTTGCAATTGGTGCAGGGCGACCAGCAGCGGCTTGAAGGGGCCGTCGGGCAAAGGCCGGGCGGCATTGGCGGCCTCGTGGCGCTGGAACGCGTCCAGGCCGCCTGCGTGGAACACACGCTCAGCCTCGTCGCTGAACAAGACCGCGTCACCGTCAAATGCGATGCGCACCTCCTGCGGATAGGCTTGGCTGGCATGCGCCGAATGCGGGTACACCTGCGCTGCCGGTACGCCAGCTTCCAGGGCGGCGCGCACATCGCTCAAGTGGGTGCTAAGGAACAGATTGGCTTTGAGCGGCTGCAGATAACGCCAGGGCGACTCGCCGCGCGTGAATGTGCAGCGGATGATGGGCAGGGCGTAATGCGCGGCGGACTTCATGACGCGCAGGCCGCTCACCGGGTCGTTGCGCGAGAGGATGACCACCTCGACCCGCCGGGCGGCGTCCGAACTGGCGTCACTGCTGTCATCGTTAAAGGCCAGCAACTTGCGCACCAGCGAAAACGCCACGCCGGGGGTGGCAGGCGTATCGATACGGCTGCGCTGCAGGGCCATGTAGGCGTGGTCGTCGCCCTGCTCAAACACCCGGTTTTCCTCTTCAAAATCAAACAGCGCGCGCGACGAAATCGCCACCACCAATTTACCGTCCAGGGTTGCTGCCACAGCGAGCCTCAGGTCTGTAAAAACATGCGGTACACCGGGTTGGCGGTTTCTTCCACGTAGGGGTAACCCAATGTCTTCAGAAACTTGGCAAAGGCTTTGTCGTCGGCCATCGGCACCTGCAGGCCCACCAGAATCCGGCCGTAATCGGCGCCCTGGTTGCGGTAGTGGAACAGGCTGATATTCCAGCCCGGGCGCATGAGGTTCAGGAACTTCATCAGGGCCCCAGGACGCTCCGGGAACACCAAGCGCAGCACGCGCTCGTCCTGCGCCAGGGTCGAGGGGCCACCCACCATGTGGCGGATATGTTCCTGCGCCAGCTCGTCGTGGGTCAAATCCAGTGCGGCAAAACCATGGCGCGCAAAGTTCTTGGCGATGCGGCCGGATTCGCCTGGACCCTTGGTGCTCAGACCCACGAACACATGGGCGCGCGCGGTGTCGCTCATGCGGTAGTTGAATTCGGTCACATTGCGCGGCCCGCCGGGCAAGTCGCCAATCAACTCGCAAAAGCGTTTCAGGCTGCCCCGCTCCTCAGGGATGGTCACCGCGAACAGCGCCTCGCGCTCCTCACCGACGTCGGCGCGCTCGGCAACAAAACGCAGGCGGTCGAAGTTCATATTCGCGCCGCACAAAATCGCCGCGAAAGTGTGGCCGCGCAGCTTGTGCAGCGCCACGTATTTTTTGATCGCCGCCACCGCCAGCGCACCGGCGGGCTCTACGATGGAGCGGGTATCGACAAAAACGTCTTTGATCGCCGCGCACACCGCGTCGGTGTCCACGGTGATGAACTCATCGACCAACCCGCGCGCAATGCGGAAAGTCTCCTCGCCCACCAGCTTGACCGCCGTGCCGTCCGAGAACAAGCCCACATCGGACAGCGTCACCCGCGCCCCCTGCGCCACCGACTGCATCATGGCGTCGGAATCGTTCATCTGCACGCCGATCACCTTCACGCCCGGGCGCACCGCCTTGATGTAATTGGCCACGCCGCTGATCAGCCCGCCTCCGCCAATAGCCACAAACACCGCGTCCAGCGGCCCCTGGTGCTGGCGCAAAATTTCCATGGCCACCGTGCCTTGTCCGGCGATCACGTCGGGGTCATCAAAGGGGTGTACGAAAGTCAGGCCCTGTTTTTTCTCCAAGGTCAGCGCGTGGTTGTAAGCATCGGTGTAACTCTCGCCGTGCAGCAGCACCTCGCCACCGAGTTCGCGCACCGCGTCTACCTTGAGCTGCGGGGTGGTCGTGGGCATCACGATTACCGCGCGGCATCCCAGGCGCTTGGCGCTGAGCGACACGCCCTGTGCGTGATTGCCCGCCGATGCGCAAATCACGCCCTTTTTGAGCTGCTCCGCGCTCAAATGCGCCATCTTGTTATAGGCCCCGCGCAATTTGAAACTGCGCACCGACTGCTGGTCCTCGCGCTTGAGCAGCACGGTGTTGTGGATGCGCTGGCTCAGGGTTTTCGCGACCTCTAAAGCCGATTCCGTGGCCACGTCGTATACGCGGGCGTTGAGGATTTTGGTGAGGTAGTCGGCGGGTTGCAAGGGCTGAGCTGTTCGGGATTTTTGAGCGGGGGGCGTAGTTCGTGGCATAGGGACTCAGTGGGTTGCGCGGATGATAATCCCCGCAGGTAAAAATCACCTTGATTGGAGTACCGCAATGGAATGCACTGTGAGTTGGACTGGCGCTCTGGGCACCCGCTCAGGCATGGGCTTTGTCGCGGAAACCGGCAGCGGCCACATCGTCAATATGGATGGCGCGCCGGACGCGGCCAAGCCCGAAAACGGCGGCCAGAACCTGGCTCCGCGACCCATGGAGTTACTGCTGGCCGGAACCGGCGGCTGCACGGCCTATGACGTGGTACTCATCCTCAAACGCGGCCGCCACGCGGTGCAGGGCTGCAGCGTGCAGCTATCGGCGGAGCGTGCCGAGACCGACCCGAAGGTCTTTACGTCCATACACATGCACTTTGTGGTGACTGGCAAAGCGCTGCCGGCGCAGGCGGTGGAGCGGGCGATTGCGATGAGCCACGAGAAATACTGTTCGGCGAGTTTTATGTTGGGAAAGACGGCGGTGATGACGACTAGTTTTGAAGTGGTAGAGGCATGAAAAAGCCCCCGCCATGTTGCCATGGCGGGGGTTCTCAACTGTCTAAAACTAACTGGCACTAGGCCAGCCGGAATTTAGAACGAGTTGTAAAGGAACAGGCCATAACCACTGCCGTTGGTGGTGCTACCACCATCGTATGTGTAGTAGTTCGCAACAACATAGGTGCGCTTGCTGATAGCGTAATTCGCGACTAACAGGTATCCAGCACGGTCATAGTTGCTGCTGGATGACGAATTGTCGGCTGCGGAACGCGAAGCGATTTGAGCGCCGAGATTCAAAGCACCAGCCGGAACATTTACGCCAACCAAGGTATCGGTGAGCTTGTTGCCATAGGTGTAAATGGTCTGCTCAAAGCCGGCACCAATCTTCGCAACTCCCAAATCGTAGGAAGCGGCACCACGGGTGCGAGAAGCAGCAGTAGTGGAACTGCTGGTGGTTTGGGAATCGTATGTACGATACTGGGCGTTGACTACTAGAGCACCAGCACCGTAGTTCAACGCACCTGTGTTGTAACGCTGAGCCGTAGTTCCCGCAGCACCTGCGCCTACGCCGTAGCCAGTGGTCGCATTAGCCCCTTCTGTGTGCGACAGCGTCAATGTCATCCCTTCAGCCACCGGAAATTTGACAGATGCAGTTTCGTTTCTGGTTCTAGCGGTGAACAGCTTACCCGACAGATCCCACTGGTATGCAGTTCCCGCAGAAGCCACACCGTTTGTCAAATAGCTCGCGCCTTTGGAAGAATCAACCTTGAAGCTGACACCCGATGCGCTCGTAATGGAAATGGCCATGTCGTTTCCACCAGATGCCTCACCAGATGCACCGGCGTAAACGCCAAAGTTTGCTGCTACCTTGCCGAAGCCTTCGATATCTTCAGTCGTAGCGAAATTTGCAGACGCATCATCCACACCCATACCAGATGCGAGCGCGTTTGCCGTGCTGATTGTGCTGGAATAACCAACGCCAACTGCGCCAGTCAAGGTAGCCTGTGCAAACGCACCGCCCGCGGCCGCAACAGCAGCCAATGCAACTAGTGTCTTTTTCATGTTGAAAATCTCCAAAGTTAAAACAAATTAACCAGAACCGGCTTAGCTGCCCGCCCCAGCGAACCACCCTCTCTGAGCAGTTAAACGTATTCCAACAGATGTCTGACCTTGTTTTGGCTTGGGAAGCGGTAAAGGACCTTAAAAACCGCCGAAGTGTTGCTTTGAGACAACGCGGGCGGCGTCAAGAAGAGGCGGTTTTACGGCTGCGGCGGCTTTGCAGCAGGGCAATGTTTTGCTCGCCGGTCACGGTACTGGCGTAGTACGTGTTGATAACGTCAACACTGGTGCGTGCGTTACGCGCCAGAGTAAGCAGGTCAATGCCTTGCCCATAGAGCAGCCGGAAAGTGATGGCGCTGTGGCGAAAGCTGTACATGCTGCGGGCCTGGCCGTGGGCCCCTACCTTGAGGCCGGTCTCCGCGAGCACCCAGTTCAGGTGGAAGCCCAGCACCGCCAGTGCGTAGTTGCGGTCGCGCAAGTGCGGCAGGAACAGGTAGTCGTCGGGCGCGCCCCGGCCCTCGGCGGGTTGGTGTTTGAGGATTTGCTCATAAATGCGCACAGCCGGGTACAGCGTCACGATCGGCTTGCCATGGCTTTTGGTCTCGGGCAGGTTCATGCGCAGGTAGGTGTTTTCGCCCCGGACGATCTCGACGTGGCGGTGCTTAAGCGTGCGCAGGTCGCTGGGACGGATGAAGCTGTTGACCATGAAACCCGCCGCCCAGGCCACGTCCGGCGGGAGCAGCTGCTCTTTGCTGCGGATTTTGTACTTTATGCGTATGGTGCGGGCATCGGCGGGGTAGGGCTGCCCGCGCAGACGGCGAGCGCAGCGCAGAATCCTCCAGTATTCGCTGGGCGTATAGGCGCCACGGGACTGCGCGTTACCGCGCAGGTGCGGAAAGGCGGGAAGCACGTCGATCAAGCCCATGGCCAGCGCTTGCTTGAGCACCTTGCGGATCACGACAAGGTACTGGTTGATCGTAGTGGTCGAGTGCTCCACGCTCAGGTCGTTGACGAAAGCTTGCAAGGCCTGGTAATTGATCGCGGAGCACAGGCTGCTTTCCCAGCGCGGCAGTACCAGCTTGTTCAAGCGGTTGACCAGCACCTGTTGGCTGCCGCGGCTCCACTCGCCACGGCGTACCCGCGCCGATTCGTTGGCCAGCATTTGCGCCGCGACCACGCCAAAACGGGGCACGGACTGCGCCTTCGCTGCCACATCTGCCAGGGCTTGAACGCTAGCCTGCGCTTCACCGAACTGGAGTTGCCGCTGCACGGCCGCATGCATGTGCCGGGCGGCGGCAGCTTCCACCAGCCACTCTTCGTAGTAGCCGCGGGCAGCGGCTGTGGCGGTGGCGAGCACGGTGCTTTTGGTGCTGCGCTTGCGGGTCTTGCCCTCAACCCAACACCGGACTTGCCAATATGAGCTGGCAGCGATGCGGTACACCACCAGCTTGCTGGGGTAGCCGGGAATTCGCGTCATGGAGTGCGGAATAGGCACGCTGCGCTGCCGATCGCCCCGGCCAGGCCCCAGCGCATCGTTGGCTGCGAACGCGCGCTTCACGTTCAGGCCATGCAGCATGGCTTGCTCGATTGAGTGGGATAGCGAATCTGACGCATAACATGATTTATCTCAAGAAAACGCGGTATGGGCAGTAGTACGGTGGCTACTGCCCTACTGCAAACCCGCAAAAACACCGGCACATAACCTGTATGTTGTTGAAATAGCATGGGAAAATCAATCCAATATTGGCAGTATTTTTAAAAACTTGAATTGCATTGGCTGCTGTGGCAGTCACGGGCGGCGCGATGGCTCAAGCCGTAATGACCGGCTATCTTGGGTATGGTTATGACTCACACACCACATCGCTTGGCGTTCAGACTTCGGGCTTGGGTGTGGACGACGCGGAAATCAATTTCGCCGTTTCAGAAGACATTGAAGGTCTGGGCAAGATTTCCGGCACTTTGGGTTTCATTTCTGGCGGTAAAAGTGCCGCGGCTTATGGTCGTGACACCAAACTTGCCCTGACACTGCCCTCCGGTACCTCCATCACATTCGGCACCACACAAGGTGGAAACTATTTGAGTAACGGTGTAGCCGCATCAGGAACCGACTACGAATACGACATGACCCTGACGAATGCACCAGCCGGCACAGGTCTGTTCTCTGCACGTTCCGTGAACGACTCTGTGACCGTTAAGGTGCCTGTGGCGGACGGCGTCAGCGTCAGTGCTTCCCACACCGAAGGTGCGGTAGTGTCTTACTGGTCAGGTTCCGGTGCGGCCGGTACTGCTGTAAATGGTACTGCTGGCCAACGCTACAACACCCTGAGCGTGGACTACAAAGCGGGAGCCCTAACCGCGAACGCCGGCTACCGCTCTTATGACCAAGGCGTGTCTGGTTCGACTTCAACTTACAGCTCCCGCAATCGTGCGTCAGCAAACTATAACTTGGGCGTTGCGACAGTAGGCGCGGGTTATGAGGCTTCGACTTATATGTACGGCAACACGCTCACCGATACACTGGTGTCGGTCAATGTGCCTGTTGGTAGCTTGAACCTTGGCGCCCAACTGGGTCAACGGACTACCTCAGGCGGTACCTCAGATTACACAAGGAACGGTTACTTGCTGGTTGCCAACTACGCGCTCAGCAAGCAAAGTTACGTTGTTGCCAACTACTACAGTATGGACATGGGCGCTACAGGAACAAGCGCACAGCTCCAAAATGGCTTTGCGTTGTATTTGTACAAGGGCTTCTAATC
>CANIRI010000057.1 GCA_947469815.1 Comamonadaceae bacterium
CGAGGCCGGCTGCGGCAGCAGCTTCCCACTGCGCGCGCGCCTTATCCAAAGCGGACGCATCCTGGTCGCGGCTGCGCCAGCCCATGACGCCCAGGTTGTATTGCGCGGCCAGCTGGTTCTGTGCGGCGGCCTTGGCGTACCAGTGTGCGGCCAAGGCCTGGTCCCCCGGCGTACCCTGTCCCAGGTCGTACATCAGGGCGAGGTTGAACTGGGCCGCAGCGTCGCCGCTGTCCGCAAGGCTGCGGTAGTTATCCAGAATGCGGCGGAAGTCGGGTTGGAAATCACGGCTGTCTGCGTGCATCAAGGTGTACTGCTGCAGTGCGCCCGGATGACCCTGGTCGGCCGCCGCGCGAAGCAAGGCGCTCGCCTCCAGTAACGCAAAAGAGGCTTGCTTAGACGCTGCACCGTCGCGCACGGCCGGGTTTTCCTGCGCCAGCAACATGCCCAGTGCGTACTGGGCGCTGGGGTCACCCGCCTCGGCGGCGGCCTGGTAGTGGGTGGCGGCTTCCCACACGTCAACCGGCGTACCCTGGCCCAGCGCGTACAGAACACCCAGGTTGTGGTGCGCCTGGGCGCAACCGAGTTCAGCCGCTGCGCGCAAACTGCTGACCGCGCGCGGGATGTCGCGGGCAAAGGCATGGCCGTCCTCACGGCTACCGCCGGGCACGGCGTCGGCTGCGCCGTCGCTGGCCGATGCGTAGATCACGCCCAGGTTGAACCAGGCGTCGGCGTGGTTTTTCAGGGCAGCGGGCTCAAAGCACAGGGCCGCCTGCGCCGCGTCGGCCGGCACACCCCAACCCTGGGCATACATGACGCCCACGGTGTACAGCGCCTCGGCGTTGCCAGCATCGGCCGATTGGCGCAGCAAGTCAAAGGCCTGGGCATAACGCTGCGGCGCGTCGGGGGACTGCAACAACAAAAGGCCCCAGTTGCAACGGGCCAGGGCGTCGCCTTGATCCGCCGAACGGCGGTACCACTGTGCCGCGAGCACCGGATCGGCGCTGACGCCTGCGCCCATGGCGTACACCGCGCCCAGGTTGCACTGGGCACCGGCATGGCCCAAGTCGGCAGCGGCCTGGTAATGCTGTCGCGCGGCAGCCAGATCCACCGCCCCCGCGTCCCCGCTGTGCGCTAAGCAACCCAGCACAAAGTGGGCCTCAGCCAAGCCCAAGGCCGCACTCCGCTGATAACCGGCTACGGCTTCAGCGAGATCGTGCGGGAGGTGATCGCCTTGCACGCTGAGAACGGCCAAATTGAAGATCGCCTGCGGGTGCTCCTGGGCAGCCGCAGCCCGGTAGCAGTCGACGGCTTTTTCCATGTCGGGCTCACAGCCCTGCCCGTTGGCATACATGACACCCAAGTTGAACTGGGCGCAAGCCAAGCCGCTTTGCGAAGCCTGCGTGTAAAGGTCGTGGGCCTCAGCCAAGTCGGGATCTGCGCCCTGACCCTGGGCGTGCATCAAAGCCAGATTGAACTGGGCCGCCGCATCGCCTTGACCGGCCGCCAGGGCGTACCACTTGCGCGCCTGCACCAGATCCTGGGGCACAGCCGGAGGGTGGCCTTGCGACAACAGCAAGCCCAGCTTGACTTGCGCATAGGCATGGCCTTGCGCAGCGGCAGATTCGTACCACTTGAGGGCCTGCACCAGATCCTGCGGCAAACCGTCGCCCTGGGCGTAGATCAAGCCCAAATGAAACTGTGCGGTGGCATCGCCCTGCGCCGCGGCTTTGGCAAACCAATGCGCTGCACGGGCACTGTCCTGCGGCGCGCCCTGGCCGTTGGCATACATAAAGCCCAGGTTGGTTTGCACATCCGACAGCCCTTGCTCGGCGGCACGCTCGTACCACTCCAAAGCCATCGCGTCGTCGCGGGCAACGCCTTGGCCGTTGGCATACATGAATCCCAGGTTGTATTGCGCCGGGGCGTAGCCCTGGTCAGCAGCCAGGCGATACCACTTGAGGGCCTCCCGGTAATCCTGGTTCACGCCCTGGCCGTTGGCGTACATAAAGCCCAGGTTGTTTTGCGCGGCCGCATAGTCCAGCGAGGCCAGGGGCCGCGAAATGCGCAGCGCGTTGGCGAAGTCGCCCCTGCGGTAGGCTGCGTTGGCGTCGTCGAGCAGGGTTTTCACGGCAGGTGCGCGGGTCGATTCACTCTTGCGGGGTCAGGATAGGGCCCAGCGCCAGGTGCTGCGGGCGATGCCACTGGTGCACCGTGGTATGCAGGCGTTGCGGGTGCGGGACATGCAATTCGTGGGAGACGATATGCGCCGTCAAGGGCTGGGGGTCCTCGTAATTGGCGCGCGGCAGATGCGCCTGCGCCTGCATGTGCTGCGCGGGTGCCAGTGGATGCAATGGGCTCATTCCGGAATCCTTGGGAGTGGGCATACCCCGCGCCGACCGGCGTGTGTTACCGGACGGCGCAAAGCGGCAAGACGAGGCTATTCAAGCCCATCTACGCAAAATTCGCGCCCGGCAAGATATCGCCGCTGTCCAAGGATGCCAGCAGCGTGCCCACCGCCTCTGCCGGGAGGACGCACACCCCGAAATCCTGGTGCTGCGCGACCAAATGCGCAAAAGCATGGGCAGCGCATTGCCGGTACAGCGCCTGGGACCACGGCAAAGCCGCCTGCCCACTCAAGGTGGCCCAATTCCAACGATCGGCGTAGCGCTGGATGAATGCAGCCAAGGCATCGGGGCCCGCCGCTTCTATTGCCAGCGCCGCAAACAAGGCCGGGTTGGCGCTCAGGCGCTCCCAATCCCATTGGTCAGCGAATGCCTCTACCCAGACCTGCGACCAAGGCATGGCCTCGTTCTGGCTCAGGCCCGCCCAGTCCCAGCGCTCGGCGTGGGCGGCCAGCATCGCCGCCGCACCGTCCTGCGACCACGGCAGGGCAGGGTTCCAGCTCAGTTTGTCCCAGTCCCAATCCCCGGCCCAGCGGGCCACCAGCGCCGGGCTCCAGGGCAGCGCCGGGTTTTCGCTCAAGGCTTCCCAGTCCCAGCGCTCCGCATAACGCTCCAGCAGCGGTTCGCTCCACCAGGGCGCGGTGTTGGCGCTCAAGGCCTGCCAATCCCAACGTTCCTCCCAGCGCAGCAGCAAAGCCTCATCCCATGGCAGCGCGGCATTGGCGCTCAGGGCCTTCCAATCCCAGCGCGCGGCGAATTGCGCCAGCAGCTCGGCGTTCCAGCGCAGCAAGCGGCGTTGGCTCAAAGCGGTCCAGTCCCAGTTGTCGGCATAGGCCTGCAACAGTGCGGCGTCGGCGGCGATTTGGGTGTTGCGGCTCAGCCAGGACCAGTTCCAAAAGGGCGCAAATTCAGCCACTACGTCGGCATCCAGCGGCAAGCCGGGGTTGGCGCTCAAGCCCGTCCAATCCCAGCGCTCGGCAAAACGCGTCATCAGCGGCATATTCCAGGGCAGCCCGTCGTTCCAGCTCAAGCCCACCCAATCCCACAGGTGGGTGTTACCGGTAATCAGCGTCCCCGTCCAGGGCAGCTCGGCATTGCGGCTGAGCACCCGCCAGTCCCATAGCGGGGCGAAGGTCTCCAGCAATTCCAGACTCCAGGGCAAAGCCGGGTTGGCGCTGAGCAGCCCCCAGTTCCAGCGCCGCACAAAGGACTGCAGCAAAGCGCCGGACCAGGGCAGGTGGCGGTTTTTGCTCAAGCTGTCCCAGTCCCAGCAATCCTCAAACTGGCTCAGCAAATCCAGCGACCACGGTATCGCCGCGCTGGCGCTCAGGCGCCGCCAGTCCCAGCGCATGGCGTGCGCAGCCAGCATGTCCGCATCCAGCGGGTACTGGTTTTGCACGCAGTGCTGCAACAAGGGCAGATGGGCTTCGAAAAATACCCGTGTCTCGCGCTGCTGCACGTCGTCCAGGGTTTGCGCCACCAAGTCCAGTCGGTTGGCGCTGGCCAGCGTGAGCGCCTGCGTGGCCACGGTGCGCAAGGCGCTGCCTGGCAGGACCGTCTCAGGCATGCGCCATCGGGTCTGGCGCAGAAGCGCCGTGGGTTTGCAGCACCGCCTCGAAACGCTGCAGCTCACCTTGCAAATACTGCTGCTGCTGGGCGAACCACAGATCCCAATTGGGCTGGCTGCTCAAGGTGCGCCATGTTGCCGAGGTGCGCAGCGCCTCCAGCGCCTCATGGCGCTGGCCCAAAGCGCTGCGCAGGGCGCGCAAGCGCGCCTCCAGCGCGGCCTGTTCCTCTTGCGCAGCATGGGTATCCGCTTCTTGCGCCAAACCTCCCGCTTCGGGCTGTTGGGTGTCGCCGGCTGCCTGCGCTTGAAAGCCGGCACGGGCTACGGATTCCTGCAGTGCATACAAAGCCGCCATATCGCCCCGGCGGTAACTGGTTTGCAGCGATTGGAACAACTGCGCAGCGCGGCTCTGGTCCGCATCGGCAACCCGGTCCGGGTGGCACTGCATGGCCAGTTTGCGGTAGAGCTGCTTGAGCTGGTCCAGGGCGTCATCGTCCAGCGCCGCCGGGCCGGTTTCCTGGTCGGCGGCGGCCTGCGCCGCTTCGTAATCGCTCCAGCGCTGCTGCGCGGCACGGGCCTCCTCGCGCGCGGCCTGGTCTTGCAGGGCCAGTTGCTGGAGGTACAGGGCTTTGGCACGCAGATAGTCGCGCATCAAGGGGCCTAGCGACTGCTCTTGCGCGTGGTCAAACAGGGCCATCTGGCGCTGGGTTTCGGCAATTTCAGCCTGGGTCGCCAACGCGTGGTTTTGCAACACCCGCGCCAACCAGGCCTGTTGCGCTGCGCTGCCGCCTTGCCGTAGCTGGATAGCACTCACGGTCGAGGCAGCATCACCAGCGTCCGCGTTGTTCAGGCACCAGCCCGCCTCTTCATCGATGACCTGCCGGGTCTGGCGCACAAAATCGGCGTCACCCCAGCCCACCAAGCCGGGCACTTCAGAGGCGTCATCGGCAGGGCAAGTACCCGCACCGAGTTTGCCGGTGAACACACAAGCATCGTCGAGAACCACAGCCAGTGCGGGAAAAGAAGCATCCGCGTGGGGCCCATCTGACGCAGCCTGTCGCCAGGCCATCTGACCGCCGATTGCGCTCAAGCGCTCCCAGGCGATGGCAGATTGGCGGTTCAAGGCGGTATCGGGTAGCGACAGGTGCACCTGCAAGCCCTGGCGCCGGCATTGCACCAAAGCGTCGAACACCAAACGCGCAAGCGTGTGTTTGCAACGCAGGATCACGCGGCTGCGGGTACGGGCCAGTGCATCTTCCAGTTGCGCCCATTCCTGATGGAAAAACGCCTGCGGCGCACCGCCGTCCGGGTGCTCCCTTGCAAAAGCCGACTCAGTCATAGCCCTGCAGATTTTTCTTTTGTGCTTCGCGCGCCAGGTCCTGCGCCTGCGCGATGTGTTGCGCGGACATGCGTGAGGCCACAAACTCGCGTCCCTCCACCCCGGCGGTATTGCCGCCAGCCGCAGCAATGTTGAACCACATGTGCGCCTTCACAAAGTCCTGCAAGGTGCCTTCGCCTTTGGCGTACATCCAGCCCAAAGCGGCCTGCGCCGGTGCAAAGCCCATGGCCGCAGCGGCCCGGTAGGCGGCAAGGGCCTGCTGCAAGCGCGGGCCGCCCGGCTGCTCCCGCTGCTGCAACTGGCCCAAATTGAACCAAGCACTGGCTTCGCCCTGATCGGCTGCCAATTGCAACCACTGGCAAGCGACCTCGGCATTGGCCTGGGTGCCCTGGCCGTTGGCGATCAACACGCCCATCTGCAACTGGGCCACCGCGTCCCCTTGCTCGGCAGCCTGGCCGAACCAGCTCAGTGCCTGCCCGAAATCCTGCTCCATGCCCTCGCCCAACAGTGCCATCACGCCCAGGTTGAATTGGGCTGAGACCTCGCCAAGACCCGCAGCGACGCGGTAATGTTCCGCTGCTTGCGCGGGATTGCGCGACACCCCGGCCCCGCTGCCATACATGACGCCCAGGTTGTAGTGCGCCGCGGGATCTGCCTGCGCGGCGGCCTTACCGTACCAATGCAAGGCCTGGTCAAAATCGCGCGCAGGGCCGACTGCCACGCTGTAGAGATGACCCAAATTGAATTGGGCCTGCACATGCCCCTGCTCAGCGGCGCGGGTGTACCAGTCGCGCGCCTGCGCCCAGTCCGGCGGATCCTGCTGGGCACTTAAAACGCCCATGCCGTATTGGGCCGCAGGCTCGCCCGACGCTGCCCCTTGGGTCAAATGGCTGCGAGCGCGCTCCGGGTCTGGCGGGACACCCTGACCGTTGGCAAACATGACACCTAGATTCGCGTGGGCCAGTGGGTCGCCTTGGGCAGCCGCTTGTTCATACAGCGCGCGGGCCCGGTCAAAATCCTGCTCAACACCGATGCCGTTGGCATAAAACACCGCGAGTCGCGATTGGGCCGCAGGTTCGCCCTGGGCTGCAGCGGCTTCATACCAGCGGGCAGCCGACTCAAAGTCCTGTGGAACGCCCTGCCCGTGTGCGTGCATCACACCCAGATTGGATTGGGCCTGCGCCTGTCCGCGCAAGGCGGCCGATTCATAGCATTGCAGGGCTTTTCCAAAATCCTGCGGCACACCCAAACCTTGGGCGTACATGCTCCCCAGATTGGTCAGGGCGGCGCTGCGGGGATCTGCCAAAGCAAGGGTCATATGCGGCTGCGCAACAAGGATGCAGTGGGGAAAATAGGTTGAAGCGCATTATGCAATCCAGCGCAGGTGTCGAAAGCTTGTCAAATTTGCCGATTTACGAAAAAGTGTCCACTTGTCGACAGTCACTGCTATCATGCGGTTTCGTTGGAAAAAATGCATTCAGCATTCACACCCCCGGCCGTGGCCTCGTTCGCACACACACATTTTGACTACGCAAAAATCCCGCAACGTGCCGAATTTTGTCGGTGAGAGCGACGCGATCAAAGCGATCCGCAATTTGCTGCCGGTGGTCGCGGCGTCTAACTCCACCGTACTCATCACCGGCGAGAGTGGAACCGGCAAGGAAATCGTGGCGCGCTCGCTGCATGAACTCTCGCCGCGTGCCGGCGCCAATTTCGTTCCCATCAACTGCGCGGCCATCCCCAAAGACCTGATCGAGAGCGAGCTCTTTGGCCACAAAAAAGGCGCCTTCACGGGCGCAGTGACCGACCGCGTAGGCCGTTTTGAGCTGGCCCACAACGGCTCGATATTTCTCGATGAAATCGGCGATCTGCCGCTGGAATTGCAGGTCAAACTCTTGCGGGTCTTGCAAGAACGCGTAGTCGATCCAGTAGGTGGAACCCGGCCCGTGGCCGTGGATGTGCGGGTGATTGCCGCGACCCACCGCGACCTGGAGGCAGAAATCGCCGCCGGACGCTTCCGCGAAGACTTGTACTACCGCCTCAACGTGCTACCGCTGAACACGCCGCCCCTGCGCGAACGCAGCGAAGACGTGCCCACGCTGCTGACTTTTTTCGCCAAACACCATGCAGCCAGCGGCGAGGCGCCAATCAGCTTTGCGCCGGACTTCATGGAGGCGCTCAAAGCCTACGGCTGGCCCGGCAATGTGCGCGAACTCTCCAACCTGATCGACCGCTTCAGCACCCTGTTTGCGGGTCAAAAACTGGAATTGCGCAACTTTGCCTCCAGCCTGCTGCCCAGAGGCCTGGCCGCGCTCAAGGCTGTGTCCGACCAAAACCCCTCGCTGCCCCTGGAGTTTGAGGAGTCCGCCGTCTTGCTGGGCAACCAGGACAATCCGAGCGCGGGCGGTATTTTTGATGAAACCGAACCGGAAGAACTGGGGCTGCACAACGAGGTGGAGCACATGACCTTTTTGTCCGAAGGCCTGCCGGTGCTGCCGCCGGAGGGGCTGTCACTCAAACACCGCCTGGCCGAAATCGAGCGCGACCTGATTGCGCAGGCGCTCAGCCGCACCAAAGGCAATGTGTCCCAAACGGCACGTATTTTGAACGTGCAGCGCACCACCCTGATCGAAAAAATCCAGAAGTTCGGACTGCGCAGCGATTGATTTGCGCAGTCCCGACAGGGCGTAGCGCTATTCCTTTTCGCCAGGTCGTGGGTATTGCACCGGACGCTCGCGCGGTTTGGCGGGCGGCGCGGGCGGCGGGGCAGCGGCAGCGCGCGCGGCGGCTTCCTGGTCGATCTTGTCTTTGACGGACTTGGCAGCGGCCTCGGCTGCTTTCTTTAAAGCCCCCGCATCGGTCTGGACCACGATAGGCCGTTGACCCTGCGCCGCCAATTGCTTCAAAGTTTCACCCTGGGCCTGGATTTTTTGCTCCAGCGCCTGCACCTGCTTGGTGGTCTGCTCCAGCGCCTGCTGCAACTGCTTGGTGTTGTCCTGGGTTTTGGTTTCGCCCGCAGGTTTCTTGGCCATCGCATCGATCATGTTGCTCAAACCTTTGGACACATCGTCAACCCGGGACTCCAGCTGCTTTTGCGAGGTGACCAAGCCGCTCTGCTTTTGCGACACATCGCCCAAGAGCGTTCCGGTGTTGTTGAAAAGCTCAATGGACTCGTCCATCGTCACCACCCGCTTACCGACCGCCACCAGCATGGCATCCAGTTGCCCCACGCGCTCCTGCAGGCGGTAGGTCATGAACCCGAACAGGGTGATGGCGACAACCGACAAGGCCACGAACACGGCCAGACAAATCATGCCCAGATTCTGGGCGGCGCCGTAGGTATCGGTGAGCTTGACGGTGGCCTTGTGCATGGCGCCCCCGGCCAGTGCGGCTAAGCCGGACGCGCGCGTCGCCAGCTCGGCGGAATCAATCAGGCTGGACTTCAGTTGGTTGATTTCTTCGACTTCCTTGTCGTGCAAATCCGCCAAGACCTTTTCAACCGCGCTGGTGGTCACCGCGTGGGACTGGGCGTCAAAGACCCGCTGCTCAGGGGCCGCCGCCCCACTGTCCACTGGGCTATCGTCAGCCAGGAAGGGCGGGTCTTCGCGAAGCTCAGCTTCTTGTCCGGGCTCAGACAAGTCCGCAGCCTCGGCAATCGGGGGTTTGGCAGCGTCTTCTTGGCTCATAGGTGTCTCTCAAATAGGGGGAACACAGGGCCTAGGGGGCCTCAAGGCTGTGCTCCAGTTCATCTAACACGGCGCGCATTTTTTCGTTTTCCATCTTCAGGTGTAACAGACGGGATGGGAAGTTCATCTCCGGCTCATGCTCATCGCCCGCGTCCTGCGACGGCTTAGGCGGCGGCGCAGTCGGTTCGGCGGTGAACAAGCGGCCACGGTTCGCAGTTACTGCAGGTGCTTCATGTGGAACTTCTTCCGGCTTGGGCTGGCCAATCGACACAGCTTTGCGATCAGGCGGTTCGCTATCCGGGATGTGCGCAGGCTCCACAACAGCATGTTGCTGAACGACGGTTTCGTGGGGTGCCGCCACATGGCTTTTGGCCACATGGCTGCCAGGGGCCACCGATACCTGATGGGCGGCGCCGCTGCTGATGATTTCGGGTTCCTTCATCGTCTGTTCTCCTGGCGTTTTTCCGCATAAGCATTCGCGGACTCCGATGTGAACTGTTCCTTCATATAGCGGGCCGAACGGACCTGGCTGCCACGGGGAACATTGGGATTCTGCACGTACGCCGAAGCCTGGGCCAGCGACTCAAATGGTCCTGAGACAACGCAATACTGGGTGTTGCTGTCATTGGGCAAATAGAAAGCGACCAAACGGGCGCGCTTGAGGTTGGAGTGGACTTGCATCCACTGGTTGGCCTCGGTGTAGCTGGGCACGATCACGTGCTGAACCAGGAAAGTCCCCGCCGGCATCTGTTGCACCCAGCTTTGGCCGGCGCGGATTTGTGCCGGGGCGATCACGACTTCTTCGCTGGGGGCAGCGCGCTCGGGCAGCGGCACCGCTGCCACCGGTGCAGTTGCAGGTGCCGGGGCAGGGCTTGCCGATACCGCGCTTGCGGAAGATGCGGCTGCAGACGCGCCGTCCGTCACGATCACGTTGGTCACGGGAGCCGCCGCGACAACCGTGCTCGGGCTGGATGCGGGTGCCGGGGGCACCTCTGCAGCAGGCGGAGCCTCCATCTGCTGCGTCCCGCCCAGCCAGGCCACAACGGCCTCACGGTGCAGAATGGCAACCGAAGCCGCAGACACCAGGAACAAGGAACCAATGCCCAGGAACCAGGGCATCCAGGATCTCGAGGCCTTTGGTTTGGCCGCCGGGGCAGATGCCGCTTCGCCCGGCGGCGCTGCGAC
>CANIRI010000058.1 GCA_947469815.1 Comamonadaceae bacterium
CGCAGCGCGCGAGCCAGGTGCATCAAAATGGGTGGATGGAGCATGGCGTTCCTTGACGTAAAAGCCCGAGTATCGATGAAGGATGGGGCATGTCCCGGGACATGATGTGGAAGGCGTTTTTGCGCTTCAATTTTTTTAAAATATTTGCATGAACAATCGATGACTCTGCTAGAGTACGGCCTCGAAGCCAAAGCAGTAGGAGCGGCGGCATACAAAAAGAAGACAAGCTATGCATCTGAAGAGCTTAGAAATTGTTGGAAAACGGCGCGATGCCGACAAAGCCAATCACCACTGCCCATGTGCTGTGATGCCTTTGCAAACCGGTGCTGCGGATGCTGTTTGACCATTGCGCGCAGTGCCAGCGCTGCTGCAATATCGATCCGGGATACCCCTCTCTGGAAGTCACGCTCACCGCCCAGGAGCGCAAGGTTCACGGCAGCATTTGCATTGAAACCCGTTGTGAACTGCTGGGCGACAAGGGATGCACGCTGGGGAGCGACAAGCCCTTGAGCTGCGAGATTTATCCCCTCTCTTACGACCCCCGTGCACGCACCTTCCTCTATGACCAGGATTGCCCCTTGATGCCCGAGTACCAACTGCAACTGGCGCAGCCGGGCAGCGAGGCCCGGGCACACCTGTCGCGCATTACCGAGGCAGTGCACCGGCATGAAAAGACCGATCCGAAGTTTCTGCGCAGCAACTTCGCCATTGACAAAGACTACTTCGATCTACAGCCCCTCGTAACCGTTTCTGCTCCAAAGGAAGGCACGCTATGAACAGTTTTTCTTCTGCATGGTCTGAGCTGGCGGAAGCCGTCGCCGAATCAGCGCCCGAGCCGGGTGCCCACGAGTTGGGCTACCAGAGTTGGACCGAGGACAACCTGTGCGTGGAGAGCTTTCACGAAGAAACGCGCTACTTCACATCGCGCTGGGATGCCCTGTGCCCCTATGTGGACGTGAACCCGGACATGTTGCGCCTGGCGCGCAAGCCTTTCATTGTGTACGCGCTGCCACCGGAGGGCCCGTATGGCGTGCCCATCAATGACAAGTATGGTTTGGTGGATGTGGCTGCACCCGGCTTCTGGGTCGATGCACGGCGTGAGCGCAAGTTCCGTGAACTCGACAAAATGTTTCGCGGATTTGAGGTCACCGAAATGGTGATCCCCGGACGTGAAATCACAGCCCAGTACCTGTTCGAAATCGGTGAAGTGCACTTCGCCTCCTACGACATCCACGATCGTGAAATTGAAGGCTTTGTCGACTATGTCCGCAAGCTCGACGTGGTGGTGATCAAGGTCACCGCACCCAACGGCGATGTGGTACTGCATGACGTGTCTGTGGTGCTGCCGCAGCGCAACCAGGTGTATGGCAGCTTTTGCCAATGGAACCCGGACTACCGCAACCGCTCACCCGGCATCTACGCCTGCTTGCTGGCCGCCCGTTGGACGGCGAAAAACAACTACCGGTATTACAACCTGGGACCGGTCGGTGACTATGGCTACAAATCGC
This sequence comes from Comamonadaceae bacterium, assembly GCA_947469815.1. Classification (GTDB taxonomy): domain Bacteria; phylum Pseudomonadota; class Gammaproteobacteria; order Burkholderiales; family Burkholderiaceae_C; genus Allorhodoferax. The sequence goes on from CANIRI010000058.1 coordinate 1,509, forward strand.
TGTTTGTGACCGACTTTGAGCCCATTTATGGTCTGGCGCTCACCGATTTGAATCACGCTTTGGTCTTGGATGAAACCTCGCCCTTGCACACCGATTTCAAGCGTTCCGAGTGGAACCAGATTTACCGCAACCCCTTGGCGCGCAGCACTACTTGAAGGTGTGCTTTTCGCCGTAGCTCTGGTCGTAGTCCAGGAAGAGTTCTTCGCCGGCTTGGATGTTCTTCAAAGCCTTCAATTGACCATTTTTGCGGTAGCGCACATTGGGCTGTTTGGAGTGATTAAGGTAAACCGCCATGTTCATGGAATTCATGCCGATTTCAGGGACGAAAACAGCGTCCTTGTCGTAGTAGCAAAAGATCTCGATTTCCTTGCGTACACCGCGCGGAAGCTTCTTCAGTTCCGCGTGTGAAAATTTAACTTCCTTGTAGCTCAGACGCGATGCCAGCGGGTTTTCGCCTTCGGGTATGTCGCGCACGGCAAATACCCCGATCCCGTGGATCGTGGACACCCCCAGGCGGCAGAAAACTTCATTTTGAAGATGGGCAAGTAATTGTTCTTTGATTTTGGACATGTCGGCTCTGAGGCTGGGTTGGAAATTGCATTTCAAGCCCGCCATTGTGCCACCGGGGTGTGGCAAGCACCGTGTCCTAATCGTCCGCTTGCTCCCGCCGGGGTTTAGTGCTAGCGTGGGTGACTGGGGTTCCTCCCTGCCGGATGCACGATGAAAAAACTATTTACGAATCAATTTTTTGAGGAGCCTGGCTTTCTCAGCCCGGAAATCTGCGCGGATTGGGAAAGGCGTATTTTTGACAATTTAGATACATTTGGGCCGGATATGGCGCCCAAATACGGACAAATGGCGGCTTATTACGGGATGATCGAGGCCGGCTTAAATGAAAGTTACTACCGTTTCGCCGAAAAACATAATCGCTTTCTGTTGAAAAATTTCCCGCAAGTAAAAGACCTGATTCGCCAGATGGGTGAATGCATACTTGAAAAATCAGGGCTCGCAGCAAACGCGATTCCAGTTATTCCCAGGGATAAGAAATACTTTCTCGTCGCCGGTTTTAAAATACAGTCAAAAAGTTTTAATTTATACAATATACATATTGATACCGAGGGGCTTTTGCAATACCCCCAGAGTATATTTAATCTCAATACGCGTGCTTATTCCTGTATTGTTTCGATTAAAAGGACTGCCCAGTATGAAAATAAGCATGGGGGTGATTTGCATATTTGGCAGGAGCGGTACACGGCCGACAAAATGGACGACTTTTACAAAAAGGACGGAATCCAGGTCCGGTCCCAGGTTAACCGCCACCGCATCGCCTACGAGGCCGGAAAGCTGCTCATTTTCGACAGCTTCATGCCGCACGGCGTGCTGCCATTCAAGGTGCGAAAAAAAGCGGACCGCCGGATTACTTTTCTGGCGCACTTCAACTACCGCAAGCACACCGAGCGCAACCCCTTTCCGCATTTGGAGTACTGGTATTGAATGCGGCCCGCAGCGCAGGCGGGCTGAAAGCGGGCGTGCTGCAGTCCGGAAATATCAGCGTTTTCCGCGTTTTTCTGCTATCTTCGCCAGCTCCGTTCAGGGCTTCCAAGGCGCGATCGAGGTTGGTGGCGCAAGGCCAATTTTTCCTATTTTTTGAGGGATTTGTGATGCAAAAACATTGGTTTCTAGGCTGCGCATTGGCAGCCGCTTTGGTGGCGTGTGGCAAAAAAGAAGAGCCAGTGGCCGCGGCGCCCGCAGCGCCCGCAGCCGCACCGGCACCGGCCGAGGAAAAAGTTCTCAACATCTATAACTGGCCGGATTACATCGCCAAAGACATGGTGGCCAATTTCGAGAAAGAAACGGGCATCAAAGTCAATTACCAGACGTTTGAAAGCAACGAGGCCCTCCAGGCCAAACTGGTCGTGGGCAATACCGGCTATGACATCGTCGTGCCAGGCTCCACATTCTCCAAGTCGCAAATCGACGCCGGTCTCTTGCTGAAGTTGGACAAAGCGCAAATTCCCAACGCGGCTAACCTGGACCCGGCCCTGATGTCCAAGCTTGAAACGGTGGACCCCGGCAACGCCCACCTGATTCCCTGGGCGTGGAGCTTCACCACCGTCGGCATCAACAAGGTCAAGGTTGCCAAGGCCTTGGGCAGCATGAAAATGCCGGACAACGCCTGGGATCTGGTGTTCAACCCGGCGTACACATCCAAGCTCAAGTCCTGCGGTATCGCCTACCTCGATTCCCCGACTGAGGTCTTGCCCCCGGCTCTGCATTACCTGGGCCTCGACGCCTATTCCGACAAGCCGGAAGACCACAAGAAAGCCGGTGAGATGCTGGCCAAAGTGCGCAAGGATGTGCGCTTCTTCTCCAGCACCATGATCGACGACCTGGCTGGCGGTAAAGCCTGTGTGGCCTTGGGCTGGGCGGGTGACATCAATATTGCGCGCGGCCGTGCCATCGAGAACAAGAACGGCATCGAACTCGAAGCCCTGCTGCCCAGCACCGGCGGCCTGATCTTTTTTGACAACTTGGCTATCCCCAAAGATGCCAAGCACCCTGGCAATGCCTTGGCCTTCATCAACTACTTCCTCAAGCCCGAAGTGTCGGCGTCCAACACCAACGAGTTGAGCTACCCGACGGCCAACAAAGCCAGTGTCGCCTTGCTGGCACCCGAAGTGGCGCAAGACAAGTCCATCTTCCCGGACGCCGCCACCCTGAACACCATGGTTCCACCCAATGCCTTGGGCAATGCCGCCCGCGAGTCCATGACCACCGTGTACACGGAGTTCAAAAAGGGCAAATAGTCTGATCTACAGCCGGGTGGTGCAATCCTGAACCTGCACCACCCGCGTTCTGTGTGGATGACCTGATGTCCCCCCGCCCCGCCCATAGTCCCTCCGTATGGGGGCGCATGCGGCCGCTGGTCGTGGGTTTGCCGTTCGGCTGGCTTCTGTTTTTTTTCGCGCTGCCCTTTGTCATCTTGCTGCGCATCAGCATCACCGACATGGGCGAGCAGCTCGACCCTTTCGCCTCGCTGTTGCGCACGGTCAACGGCCAACTCGGGGTCTTCGTCCAAGTCCAAAGCTTTATCTCTTTGCTGCGCAGCTCTGAGGGCGGCTGGTTCGATACGCTCTACCTGGACTCCTACGCGCTCTCACTCCGGTATGCGTTTTTAACCACGGCGCTGTGTCTGCTGGTGGGCTACCCATTCGCTTACTTTCTGGCCCGCACCCGTCCGGCTTACCGTGCCCTGTTGTTGCTGATGGTGATGCTGCCGTTCTGGACCTCGTTTTTGCTGCGCGTGTATGCCTGGAAAGGCATTCTTGCTGACGAGGGCGTGGTGAACCAGCTGCTGATGGCGCTCGGGGTGATCGATGAACCTGTGCAGTTGCTCTACAACGACTTTTCGATGTTGATCGGCATGACCTACGTCTACTTGCCCTTCATGGTGTTGCCCTTGTACGCCAACCTGGTCAAGGCGGATATCCGTTTGGTTGAGGCTGCGCAGGACCTGGGTGCCAGCGCCTGGAAGACCTTTTGGTTGGTCACCGTGCCCTTGTCGCGCTCGGGCATTGTGGCGGGGTCGATTTTGGTTTTCATCCCCTGCCTGGGTGAGTTTGTCATTCCCTCGCTGCTGGGCGGTGCCGACAGCATCATGATAGGCCGGGTGGTGTGGGACGAGATGTTCAGCAGCAACAACTGGCCCCGTGCCTGCGCCCTGTCGATCTCGATGATTGTGCTGGTGATTGCGCCGCTGGCCTGGTTCAACCAGCGCGTTGCGCGCAAAACCGCCGCGGAGCAAGTCCGGTGAGCGGCTGGCTGAACCGGCATGTTTCCGGCGTCTGGCTGGGCGCGGTATTCGCTTTTCTGTACGCGCCCCTGGCTTTTCTGGTGGTTTTTTCTTTCAACAGCACCCGCCAGGACGCCATATTCACCGGGTTCTCCTTGCGCTGGTACGGCGCCTTGATGCAAGACAGCCGCATCGTGGACGGCTTTTTGCTGTCGCTGAAGGTGGCGCTCACCAGCGCCACGCTAGCCACGCTCTTGGCCACACTGGCCGCTTATGCGCTGGTGCGCTCCGGTGCCTTTCGCGGCCGGTCCTGGATGTCGGCCATGTTGAATGCGCCGCTGGTGATGCCCGAGGTGATCATCGGTATGTCGCTCCTGCTTTTGTTCGTCGGCTTTGAACGCATGGCCGGCTGGCCGGACCGGGGCGCGCTGACCATTGTCCTGGGGCACACGCTGCTGGGGATGGCCTATGCGGCGGTGGTTATCGAGTCGCGGCTCAAAGAACTGGACCGCACGCTGGAGGAGGCCGCCATGGACCTGGGCTGCCGACGCGAGTCGGTGTTTTTTCTGGTGATGTTGCCCAATATGACCCAGGCCTTGGGCGCCGCTTGGTTGCTCACATTCACTTTGTCGTTCGATGATGTGGTGATCTCGGAGTTTCTTTCCGGCCCCGGTATCACCACGCTGCCCCAGGTGATATTTGGCTACGCCCGCCGGGGCATTAACCCTTCTATTTATGCGGCGGCCGCATTGTTGATGCTTATCGTCACGGTATCGGTGGTGGTGTTTGGCGTGTACACCGCGCGACAGACCGCTGCGCGGGCCCGCGAGCAGGCGCTGGGTGCCCGGGATGCCGCGTAAGTTACAGTGTGACGATGATGCGACGCTTCTTGTCCTTGCTATGTCTCCTGTGCGCCGGTGTGGCGCAGGCCCAGTATTCCAACGCGGCAGACGCGGCCCGTGCGCACTGGGATGACTGCGTGGCCGCTGCCAAGCTGGCCAGTGACGCCAAGCTGTGCGCCGAAAAACTCTTTCGTGAAACCTCCAACGACGTCCCCGATCGCAATCCCCAGAAGCTGCCGCTCTTGAAAATGGCCCAGGATTTGTACGGCCTGATGTCCCGTGTGGGCAATAAATCCATCAGCAATAACGACCATATCAAGATGGAGATCATGACGATTGAAATGGCCTACGCCAGCGCCTCGCGCCAGGCCAAGCGCGTGGTCCAGGTCGAGACCGTCACCACCACGCCTATTGTGGTGGTGCCCGAAGTCAAGATATCCCGCTGAGCGCCACGCGGGTGCGATGCCGCAGACTCAGGCGCTGGCGCCGGGCATGTCGGCTTCCATGGGCACTTGCAGGGCCACCAAAAAGCGCGACACCATGTTGTAGCTGGCAATCACCCCAACCAGTTCCACTTGCTGCTGTGCGTCCGGCAGCAGCGCCTGCACCGCAGAAAACACGGCGTCGTCCACGCGCACGTTCCGCGTCATCGCTTGCGCCAGCGCAATCACCGCGCGCTCGGTGGCGTTAAAGGCCTGCGTATTGCCGGAAGGCTTGTCGCCCTGCAAAGCATCCAGCTGCGCCTGGCTGCCGCCGGCGGCCAGAAATTCCGGGGCGTGCTGGCTCCATTCATAGGCCGCGTCGGTCTCCACAGCCACCATACAGATCGCCAGTTCGCGCAAGCAGGGGTCCAGCGACAACTGCGTGCGGATCGCCCCCATGAATCCGTTCCAGCCAGACGCAAAAACCGGGCTGCGCAGCAGCATGCGGTCCAGGTTCAGCAGCGTGCCGCCGCGCCGCTGCGCAATCGCTTGCACCAGAGCAGGCGGGCCCAGCGTGGAGTCGGGAACCGGTGTGATGCGGGCAGGGTTGCCTGTGGTGTTGGTGTGGTCCATGGCTTATTCCGTTGCAGATTGGGTGACATAGTACAAAGCCAAAAAGTCCTGCGTGCTTGGCGCAATGAACTCCAGCCCGAAGAACTGGGCCTTCCCTAGCGGCGAGGGGGAGCTGTGTTTCACCGTAGCCTGCAATTGCAGGGTCAAGGCTTGGTGTTCCACCATCAACTGCAGCTGCACATCGACCTGGCCGCCGACCTGGGCCTTCAGCGATTCGCTTTGCACCATGGCCCCACCGGTGCCGATGTCGACCATTTCCACCACGTTCCAGCGCGCAGCACCTGCCGGTTTCACCCAGGTGGGCCATGCGGCTTTAGCGCGCAGGGATTGGCGCACAGTGCGCGCCTCCACATAGGGCGGGTGCGACAGCACGGCGTAGGTACAAGGCTCTTGCGCAATCTGCAGAACCTCGGATAAAAAAGAGTATTCGTAGCGGCCCGAAAAGCCGCGCACCATGCAGATATCGCCCGGCGACAGCAGCGAGCGCGGCGTGGTCTCGCCAACCGGGCGCACCATCACGCCCTGGCCCGCGATCACCCCGAAATACTGTGATTCCTGTTTGTGCGCGCCCTCGATCAGGCGCTGGGTTTGCATGGCCATTCCGGGCTTCAAATCCAGGGACGTGAACGATGCGCGCACATGCTGTGCCTTGATGCTGGTGTCGGTATTCATGGACATCTCTCCCTGCGCTGATTAGTTTTTTCAAGCATAGCCCGTTTTGGCCAGCGCATGCGCAATCTCGCCGACCAGTCCGGGCCCCCGGTAGATCAGGCCGCTGTAGATTTGCACCGCCTGGGCCCCCGCCGCTATCTTCTCTTGGGCATCGGCGCCACTGAGAATTCCGCCCACTCCGATGATCGGGAACTCCGCTCCAGTGGCCTGCCGCAACGCTGCAATGACACGGGTACTGGCCACGCGCACGGGCGCGCCGGACAGGCCGCCAGACTCCGCGCCGTGTGGCAGATGCGCCACCGCCTGGCGCTCCAGCGTGGTGTTGGTGGCAATCGCGCCGTCCATGCCGTAGCGCAGCAAATGCGTGGCAATGGCCTGCACCTGCGTGCCGTTCAAATCCGGGGCAATCTTCACAAAAATCGGTACCCGTCGGCCCTGCGCCTGGGCCAACTGCGCCCGCGCCTCAGCCAGCGATTCCAGCAAGTGCGCCAGTGCATCGTCGCTTTGCAAGCCGCGCAGGCCTTGGGTGTTCGGGCTGGAAATGTTGACCGTCACATAGTCCGCATGGGGGTAAACCGCCGCCAGACACGCCAGGTAATCGGCGCTGGCGTGCTCCATCGGGGTGGCGGCGTTTTTGCCGATGTTGAGACCCAGCACCAAGCTCCGGCGGGTGGCCCGGCGGGCGGCGGCCACGTTGGCCACGAAGGGCTCCAAGCCCTGGTTGTTGAAGCCAAAGCGGTTGATCAGCGCCTGGGCCTGCGGCAGGCGGAACATGCGGGGCTTGGGGTTGCCCGCTTGGGCCAGCGGCGTCACCGTGCCCAATTCGACAAAACCAAAGCCCATGGCGTCCCAACCGGCGATGCAGCGCGCGTTTTTATCCAAACCGGCGGCCAGGCCAACCCGGTTGGGCAGTTGCAAGCCCGCCAGCGTCACCGGGTCGTGCACCCGCGCTTGCGCATAGGCGTGGCGCAGCAGGCTGTGCTGGGTGCGCTCGATCAGGCGCAAGGTCAGGTCATGCGCCGCCTCCGGGTCCATCCGGAACAAAAAAGGGCGCAGCACGCCGTACGGCACAAGAGGCATCGATAATTCTCGGTAGAACAAACTTACAGCAAAGGCGATTTTCCCCCATGAACACAGCCCCCGGCGCGCCCACGCAAGACCAGCTCAAAGCCCTGGTCGCTCAGGCCGCCCTACAGTACGTGGAGCGCGGTGCATTGGTGGGCGTGGGCACTGGCTCCACGGTGAATTTTTTCATTGACGCCCTGGCCACCATCAAAGACCAGATCCTGGGCGCGGTGTCCAGCTCGGTGGCCAGCACCGAACGTCTGCGGGCGCTCGGCATCTCGGTGTTTGATGCCAACGAGGTCCAGCACCTGCCCGTCTACATCGATGGCGCCGACGAAATTGACGGCCACGGCTACATGGTCAAAGGCGGCGGTGCCGCGCTCACGCGGGAAAAAATTGTCGCCGCCCTGGCGGACCGCTTTGTGTGCATTGCCGATGCGTCCAAGCTGGTGGACGTGCTGGGTGCATTCCCCTTGCCCGTCGAAGTGATCCCTATGGCGGGTGCGCGCATCGTGCGCCAGTTTGCGGCACTCGGCGGGCATGCCGTGCTGCGCCTGAAAAACGGCCAGCCGCTGGTCACCGACAACGGCCAGCACATCTTGGATGTCAGCGGCCTGCAAATCCGCGACCCGCTGGCTTTCGAGGCCCAGGTCAGCCAATGGCCGGGGGTGGTGACGGTTGGGGTGTTTGCTTTTCAGCGCGCGCAGGTCTGCCTGCTGGGCACGCCGCAAGGCGTCAAGACGCTGAACTTTTGAGCGCGCCGCTGCCCAGCATGCGCTCGACGTAGCGGGCGATCAGATCAATTTCCAGGTTCACCGGGGTGCCGGGCTGCAGGCGGTTCAGCGCGGTGTGGGTCACGGTGTGGGGGATCAGGTTGATGTGGACCTCGCAGCCCTCGGGCGTATCGGCAATGCGGTTCACCGTCAGGCTCACGCCGTTGATGGTGATGGAGCCTTTGTAGGCCAGGTACTTGCCCAGCGCGGCCGGTGCCAGCACGCGCAAATCCCAGCTCTCGCCCACCTGCGCAAAGTGGGTGACCGCGCCGATACCGTCCACATGGCCGGAGACCAGGTGCCCGCCCAGCCGGTCGTTGGCTCGCAGGGCTTTTTCCAGATTGACCGCGCCGGTGGCGTCCATGCCGGCGGTTTTGTCCAGCGACTCGGCTGACACGTCCACG
>CANIRI010000059.1 GCA_947469815.1 Comamonadaceae bacterium
CATCCATGAATGCACAGCGAGCGATTAGCGCCCTGCAACGCAAAGGCCTGATCCAGGTGGCGGGCTTCACACCCTCCGACGCGGGCCATGTGCTGGATTTGCAAGCCAACTGGTCGCGCCCGGCGGCCTATATGGCGGCGCAACTGGGTTGCCGCCTGCGCGAGATGAAGATGCCCACGCCCGAGCGCACCCGGGACTACGCCCATGCGGTCTGGAGCGAAACCGTGCGCCTGAGCGCCCGCGTGATCCTGGACACAGCCCTGGGTTATGCGCTGCCGGAAGACCGCATCAGCAACGCCATCTGCAACGGCGAACAGACGCTGGGGCTGGCGCGCATCAGCATCAAGCCCGCCGTACCGGTGGTGGCTGTGGGCGGGCCGGTGAAAGTTTTTTACGGCGAACTGGCGCGCAGGCTGGATTGCGAGGTGGTCTTTCCGCCGCATTGCGATGTGGCCAATGCCGTGGGCGCGGCTACCGGGGTGGTGGCCTACACGGCGGTGGCCGAGGTGCATGGCGACGGCAGCGGCATGTTCCGTGTGACGGGTGCGGCGTTGACGCAAAGCTTTACCAATGCCGAGCAAGCCTTGGCTGCCGCCGGCGCAGCCGCCGAGCAGGCCGCGCTGCAAGCCGTGCAATCCATGGGCGCAGCGCACCCGGAAGTGGAGTTGAGCGTGCGCAAGACCCATTACCCCCAAGCGGTCGACGACCGTGGCCTGATGGAAGCCGTGTTCACCGCACGCGCCATCGGACGGCCATAAGTCAAGACCCGCGCGGAGATAGTGAGCACCGCGCTAGCCGCGCGGATGGTGCTTGGCGTGCAACTGCGCCAGCCGCTCGCGGGCGATGTGCGTGTAAATCGTGGTGGTGGAAATATCGGAATGGCCCAGCAGTAGCTGCACAGTGCGCAAATCTGCGCCGTGGTTGATCAGGTGCGTGGCAAAAGCGTGGCGCAGCGTGTGCGGTGACAGGGACTCGTGGATACCCGCAATCAGCGCGTAGCGTTTCACGTTTTGCCAGAACATCTCCCGCGTCATGGCGCTACCGGCGCGCGCGCCTTTGGTGGTGATGAATAAATCTTTGCTTTGGCGCGCGCCCAGCAGCGCCGCGCGCCCGCCTTCCAGGTAGCGCGTGAGCCACTGCGCCGCGACTTCGCCAAAGGGCACTAGCCGTTCTTTGGAACCTTTGCCCAGAATGCGCAGCACGTTGTCGTTCAGCCCCACGTTGAGCAGCGACAGACCCACCAGCTCGCTGACGCGCAAGCCGCTGGCGTACATCAACTCCAGCATGGTGCGGTCGCGCAGTCCCAGCGGCGTTTCGGTGTCGGGGGCGGCCAGCAAGGCCTCGACCTGGAATTCGCTCAAGGTCTTGGGCACACGCAGAGCCTGTTTGGCCGCTAGCAATTTGAGCGTGGGGTCGGTCTGCATCGCGCCTTCGCGCAGCGCCCAGCGGAAGTAGCGTTTGAGCACGGTCAGGCGGCGGTTGGCCGTGGTGGCTTTGGTGTGGGCGTGCTGGCTGGAGAAAAAGCGCTGCACATCGGCCTCGGTGCTGCTGCGCAGCGCCCGCCCATCGAGCCAGGCGGCATAAATCGACAAATCGCGGCGGTACGCATCGAGTGAATTTTTGGCCAGGCCCGCTTCCAGCCACAAATGGTCCACAAAAGCGTCCACCTCGGGCTGGCTTGCGCCAGCGCCTGCCGTGCGTTGGGCTGCGTTGAGTGCTTTGGAGTGGTGGCCGCGCATGGTGCCAAGGGTAGCAAGCTTCGGGCCGCTGCTATCCTCAAGCGAATGAATTACGCGCAACTGCTGGTACCGGATTTTTCTTTGATTTTGTGTGGCTACCTGGTATGCCGGTACACCGCGCTGAACCGGCGGGTCTGGGAGCAGGTGGACAACCTGGTGTACTTTTTGTTGTTCCCGGTGCTGCTCTTCAACTCCATCATGCGCAGCCCGGTGCATATTAGTGAAGCATCGCATTTGCTGGCGGCGACCTTTATCGCAGCAGCCATCGGCGTGGTGCTGGTGCTGGTCTTGCCCTACATCCCCGGCCTGAAAGCCTATATGCCGCTGCGCTTGCATGCGGCCAGCGCCCAAATAGGGTTTCGCTTCAACTCTTTTGTGGCCATTGCTTTGATCGAGCGGATTGCCGGGCCGCAGGGCAGTTTGTTGATCGCGCTGCTGATCGGCATCTTCGTGCCGCTGTTCAATTCCACTGCCGTATGGTGCATGGCACGGCATACCGACCGGGGTCTGTTGGGCGAAATTGTGCGCAACCCGCTGATCGTCTCCACGGCCTGCGGTCTGGGTGCCAACCTGATGGGTTTCAGTATTCCAACGTGGATCGAACCCACGCTGGCGCGCATGGGCGCGGCCGCCCTGGCGCTGGGGCTGATGGCCGCCGGCGCGGGCATGCGCTTTGGCGCGCTGGCGCAAGCCAAAACCCTGGCGGTGGCCGTGCTCTCGATCCGCCACGTGGTGGCACCGGTGCTGGCGGCGGTGATGGCGGCAGCGTTTGCTTTGGACAAAACCCAGGCCACTGTGTTACTGGCTTTTGCCGCCATGCCCACGGCTGCAACCTGCTATGTGCTGGCATCCCGCATGGGCTACGACGGCGAATACGTGGGCAGTCTGGTGACGCTGTCCACGCTGCTGGGCATGCTCAGCCTGAGCGTGGCGCTGGGCGTGCTGCTGCCACTGGTGCTGGCCTAAGTTTTCAGCGCCCAGGCGGCGTGCTCGCGCACCAGGTCGCTTTCATGCTCCAGCAGCGCGTTGAGCGCCGAGCGCAAACCATGGTCATCACGCTGGCGCAGCGCGTTACCGGCCGCCACCGCCAGGTTGCGCAGCCAACGCACATGGCCAATGCGCCGGATGGCGCTGCCCTCGGTGATGCGCAAAAAGTCGGTCTCGCTCCAGGCTAACAATTGCACCAGCGTGGCGCTGCCCAGACCCGCGCGTTCATCGAAATCGGGCAAGGCGTTGCGGCGGGCAAACTTGTTCCAGGGGCAGACCAGCTGGCAATCGTCGCAGCCGTAAATGCGGTTACCGATCAGCGGGCGCAGCTCCAGCGGAATCGGTCCGGCGTGTTCGATGGTCAGATACGAAATGCAGCGCCGCGCGTCCAAGCGGTAGGGCGCAACAATCGCTTGCGTGGGGCAGACGGTGATGCAGGCGCTGCAGGTTCCGCAATGGCTGGTTTGCGCCGTGGTTTGCGGCAAAGCGATGTCTAAAAAAATCTCGCCCAGAAAAAACATGGAGCCTGCTTCGCGGTCCAGCGTCAGCGTGTGCTTGCCGCGCCAGCCCAGGCCACTGCGGGTCGCCAGCTCCACCTCCAGCACCGGCGCGGAATCGGTGAAGACGCGGTGCCCCAAGGGGCCCGCTGCCTGCGCGATCTGCTCTGCCAATGTTTGCAGGCGCGCACGCATGACCTTGTGGTAATCCCGACCCCTGGCGTAGAGCGAGACCACTGCTTGTTCAGGCTGTTCGAGGCGTTGCAGTTCGGCATCCATCCAGTCAGGTGATGTGTCTGCAGGCAGATAGTCCATGCGGGCGGTCAGCACGCTGACAGTACCGGGTACCAGTTCAGCAGGGCGGGCGCGGCGGGTGCCGTGGCGCTGCATGTAATCCATCTCGCCGTGAAAGCCCGCTTCCAACCAGGCCAGCAAGCCGGGCTCGGCTTCAGCCAGGTCCACGCCCGCCACGCCGATGTGCGAAAACCCCAGCGCCTGCGCCCATTGCCGGATGTCGCTCAGCAGGCGCTCGCCCTGCGCCAGCGCACGGTCGTGAATTGGCGGTATCTTCGGGCGCATACGACCCATTGTAGAAAGCAGCTTCCATCCGTGAACCCTGAACCGCCCTCACCTGTCACCGCTGCAGTGACCACCAGCCACAGCCTATTGTGGAACAGCGAGGCCGACACGCAGGCCTTCGCCGCCCGGCTGGCCGATGCGCTGCAAGCCGTGGGCGGTAACGTATTGATTGCACTGCATGGCGATTTGGGCGCGGGCAAAACCACGCTGGTGCGGCACCTGTTGCACGCGCTGGGTGTCACCGGCCGCGTCAAAAGCCCGACCTACGCGGTGGTGGAGAGTTACGCTTTGCCGGCGTTCGCGGCCTGGCATCTGGACTTTTACCGCTTCAATGATCCGCAGGAGTTTGAAGACGCAGGCTTGCGCGATATTTTTGCCAGCCCCGGGCTGAAGCTGGTGGAATGGCCAGATAAAGCGGCAGGCCATCTGCCCGCCGCCGATTGGCAGCTGCATCTGAGTAGCGCGGGCGACACCTGTCGCACAGCGGAACTGCGCGGCCACAGCGCACGTGGAGCGCAGCTCTGGAGCGTCTGCGCCGGCCCATGATGCTGCGGCGTAGCTTTATCCGCAGCGGGGCCGTGGTCTTGAGCCTGAGCGGCTTGGACATCGCCTGGGGCGCGACGATATTCAATGTGCGCATCTGGCCCGCACCCGATTACTCGCGGGTCACCATTGAATCGGACGCACCTTTGGTGGTGACGCACAGCTTCATGGCCAATCCGCCGCGCTTGGCGGTCGACATCCAGGGCATCACGCTCAACCCCGCGCTCAAGGAACTGGTCGGCAAGCTACGCGCCGACGACCCCAACATCGGCGAGATCCGGGTCAGCCCGTACGGCACCAACGTCGTGCGTCTGGTGCTGGAGCTCAAGCAGGCGATGCGCCCGCAGGTTTTTTCGCTGGCGCCCGTAGCGGCCTACCGGCACCGGCTGGTGTTTGATCTGTATCCGGAAGCCGAGCCCGACCCGCTGGATGCCTTGATCAACCAGCGCCTGGGTTTGGGTGGCAAGCGCAGCGACAAGCCCCAGCCTGCGCCCGCCACACCGGCTGCACCCGAGCCTGATCCGCTGGGCGAGCTGATCGCGCAACGCAGCGGCACCAGCCCGCCACCCAACGCCGCCGCAACAGTGCCCGTACCCGTACCCGTGCCCGTGCCCGTACCTGCCCCCGCGCCTGTTGCCAAAGCACCCCCTGCTCCGCCACAGCCAACACCCGCCCCGCCCGCCGCTGCCACACAGCCCGATGGTGTCGACCGCATGATCATCATCGCGCTGGATCCGGGCCATGGCGGCGAAGACCCGGGCGCGATCGGACCCGGCGGGACCCAGGAAAAAGACGTGGTGCTGCAACTCGCCTATCTGCTGCGCGAGCGCATCAACAACAGCAGCGTCAAAGGCATGCCCATGCGGGCCTTCATGACACGCGACGCAGACTACTTCGTGCCCCTGCATGTGCGGGTGCAGAAAGCGCGGCGCGTGCAGGCGGACTTGCTGGTGAGCCTGCACGCCGACGCTTTCTTCACCCCCGACCCGCAAGGCGCCAGCGTGTTCGCGCTAAGCCAAGGCGGCGCATCGAGCAGCGCAGCCCGGTGGATGGCCGACAAAGAAAACAAGGCGGATCTGATTGGCGGCATCAACATCAAGGCCAAAAGTGCGGAGGTCCAAAGCACGCTGCTGGATATGAGCACCACGGCGCAAATTGTGGACAGCCTCAAGCTGGGCAGCACCTTGCTGAGTGAGGTGGCGCGTGTGGGCAAGTTGCACAAAGGCCAGGTGGAGCAGGCTGCGTTTGCGGTGTTGAAAGCACACGACATTCCCAGCGTGCTGGTCGAAGCGGCCTTCATCAGCAACCCGGCTGAAGAAGCCAAACTCACGAGCGAAGTATTTCAAACCCAGTTTGCTGACGCACTGATGCGTGGCTTGCTGGGCTATTTTGCAAAGAACCCGCCGCTGGCGCGCAAGCGCACGGTCTCCTAGTTGGCCTCAGAGCGCCGCCGCGCCCGCCAAGAGCCCAGCAGCACCAGCAAGCCGGGGACAAAAATCATGGCCCAGATGATTTTGTCCAGGTGGGTTTTGACCCAGGGAATGTTGCCGAAAAAGTAGCCCACGGTGACGATGCCGCCGACCCACAGCGCGCCGCCGGTCACGTCATAAAACGTGAACTTGCGCCGCGTCATCTGCGCCACGCCTGCGACAAAAGGCGCAAAGGTGCGCAAAAACGGCATGAAGCGCGCCGCGACAATGGTGATGCCGCCGTATTTCTCGTAAAACGCGTGCGCCTGGTCAAAAGCGCGGCGGTTGAACCAGCGCGAATTGTCCCACTGGAACACACGCGGGCCGATGGTGCGGCCAATGGCGTAGTTGCACTGGTTGCCCATCACCGCTGCCACAAACAGCAGGGGGACCAGGATTTCGTACTGCATCAGGCCGATGCCGCACATAGCACCCGCCACAAACAGCAGCGAATCACCCGGCAAAAAAGGCATGACCACAACGCCGGTCTCGATAAAAATGATGGCGAACAACAGCGCATAAACCCACACACCGTAGTTTTGGACGAAGAGCTCTAAATGCTGATCAACGTGGAGGATGAAATCCAGAAGCGTGGTGATGATTTCCATGGGCGGTGATTATGGGCTGCGCCCGTGTCGGCACAATCCACGCAAAAGCCCTGCCATGCAAACCTTCTTCAACACCCACCACGCCGCCCACGCCGGGCAATTCGAGATGTTCCGTGGCGCGCTGGTGCCGTGCTTTGAAGTACCCGCGCGCGCTGATTTGGTGCTGGCGGAATTGCAAACCAGAAAGCTCGGCGTGATTCTGGAACCGCAAGCCTTCGATGACAGCGTACTGGCGCGCATCCACAGCCCCCGGTATGTGGAATTTCTGCAATCCGCTTGGACGCAGTGGCTGGCCCTGGACCCGGATAACGCCAGCCGCGATGTGCTACCCAGCGTGTGGCCCGGAGCCGATGGCCGCGGCGATCTGGAGCCGACGAACTTTTCTGCGCGTCTGGGTTTGTACTGCTTTGACGCCGGCACGCCCTTGACCGCAGGCACCTGGCAAGCGGCGCGCAGCGGTGCCGATTGCGCACTCAGTGCAGCCGCTGCTGTACTGGCAGGCCAGCGGGCCACGTTTGCGCTAACGCGCCCGCCCGGACACCATGCCGGGGCGGGGTATTTCGGTGGCTACTGCTTTATCAATAACGCCGCACTGGCCGCGCAACACCTGCGTGACCAGGGGCTGGAGCGGGTCGCGGTGCTGGACGTGGACTACCACCACGGCAACGGCACACAATCGATTTTTTACGACCGTGCCGACGTCATTTTTGCCAGCATCCACGGCGACCCGCGCACCGAATACCCGTTTTACCTGGGCCATGCGGACGAGCGTGGCGCGGGGGCCGGTCTGGGGGCCAATTTGAATCTGCCGCTCTCGCGCGGTGCGGACTACGCCACCTGGTCGCAGGCGCTGGACACCGCGCTGGACGCCATCACCCACTACGGGGCGCAGGCGCTGGTTGTGTCACTGGGTGTGGACACGTTTGCACAGGACCCGATTGCGGGCTTCCGACTGCACAGCTACGATTACCTGCGCATGGGCGAGCGCATCGCACGCCTGCAGCTGCCCACCGTCATCGTGTTCGAAGGTGGCTACGCGGTGGATGCGGTAGGCGTGAACGTGGCCAATGTCTTGCAAGCCTTTGCCTGAGGCATGCCCCCAACGGCATCAAGGCAAAAACAGGCTGTGCAAATCGTTCAAAAAATCAAAGCCGCGCGGCGTGGGGCGCGCGTGCACCAAGTCAGCCTCTAACAGGCCGCGCGCCTGTGCCGCGTGCAAGCCGGACGCGATGGCACTCAAGGGCAAGCCCGTGCGCTCGCTGAACAAGGCCAGCGCAAAACCATCTTTCAAACGCAGCGCGTTGAGCATGAACTCAAAGGGCAGATCGGCGCGGCTGACCTCCAAGCTTTGCGTCACCGTGGCGCTGCCGCCACCGGTCTGTGCCCGCTGCATGTACAGCGCCGGGTCGCGGGCACGCACCTGGCGGATCACGCGGTGGGGAAAGCTGAGTTTGCTGTGCGCGCCCGCGCCAATGCCGAGGTAATCACCAAACTCCCAGTAATTGCGGTTGTGCCAGCAGGAATGCTCGGGGCGCGCGTAGGCCGAGACTTCGTAACGCTCCAGCCCGGCCGCCTGCGCCGCCACGCTAATGTGGTCCAGCATGTCGTAGGCCGCGTCGTCGCCGGGCAGTACCGGCGGGTGGGTGGCGAAATAGGTGTTGGGCTCCAGCGTGAGCTGGTAGATCGACAGGTGCGGCGGCGCAAAGGCCAGCGCGGTGGCCAGATCGGCTTGCAGCTCGTCCAAGGTCTGGCCGGGCAAGGCGTACATCAGGTCCAGATTGAAGGTCGCAAAGGCCTGCGCCGCTTCCTCCACTGCCGCCAGCGACTGCGAGCGGTCATGGACCCGCCCCAGCGCCTGCAAATGTCCGTCATGGAAACTTTGCACACCAATCGACAAGCGGGTCACCCCGGCCCCGGCAAAGTCGCGGAAACGTTCCTTCTCAAACGTCCCCGGGTTGGCCTCCATGGTGATCTCGCAGTCCGGCGCCAAGCGCAGACGGGCGCGGATGTCGCCGATCAGCGCGGCGATGGTGGAGGGGTCAAACAAACTGGGCGTGCCGCCGCCGATGAACACACTGTGCACCACCCGGCCCCAAATCAGCGGCAATGCGGCTTCCAGATCGGCCATCAGCGCCTGGGTGTACGCCGCTTGCGGCAGATTGCCAGCCGTGTGCGCATGCGAGTTGAAATCGCAGTAAGGGCATTTGCGCAAACACCACGGGATATGCACATACAAAGACAGCGGCGGCAGGCCCTGCAGATGCAAGGTGCCCGGGCGCATCACGGTGGCGAGGTCCAGGACCGGCGCCTGACCCTGGTCGGCATCCGGCTGCGCCAGGATGGGAATCATGCGAACCAGCGCTCGCGCATCATGGCCAGCATCAGCTGCGCGGCGCGGCCCCGGTGGCTGTGCGCGTTTTTGACAGCGGGTTCGAGCTGCGCAAAGGTTTTGCCGAATTCAGGAATCCACAACACTGGGTCAAAACCAAAACCCTGCTCGCCTATGCGCGCGTGGGTGATCTCTCCCGCGGCGCGACCCACGGCGATCAGCGGCTCGGGGTCGTCAGCGCTGCGCAGTGCCACCAGGGTGCTGACCAAGGCGGCGCGGCGGTCGGTGTGGTTTTGCATCTGCTCCAGCAGGGCGCTCACGTTGTGGTCATCGCCCTTGGGGTAGCCGAACTGGGTGGCATAAAAAGCCGTGTCCACCCCTGGCAGCCCGCCGAACGCATGCACACACAAACCGGCGTCATCCGCCAGCGCCGGCAAGCCGGTGTGGTGCGCCGCATTGCGCGCCTTCGCCAAGGCGTTTTCGACAAAGGTGCGGAAGGGCTCGGGCGACTCGGGCACCCCCAAATTGCCCTGTGCGATCAGCTGGATGCCAAGCGGCGCGAACAAGTACTGCAACTCGTCGAGCTTGCCCTGGTTGTTAGACGCCAGAACCAGTTGCATCCCTGGCATCACACGGCTTGCGCCAGCGCGGCTTGCTGCAAGGCCAACAACTCTGAAATACCTTTATCAGCGAGGTCCAGCAGCGCCTGCATCTCGGTACGCGTGAAGGCCGCGCCCTCCGCCGTGCCCTGCACTTCCACAAAATTGCCGGCGGCGGTCATGACCACATTCATATCGGTATCGCACGCGGAGTCTTCGGTGTATTCCAGGTCCAGCAGCGGCACGCCCTGCACGATGCCCACCGAGATCGCAGCCACCGCCTCTTTAATCGGCGACTGCGTGATCTTGCCTTGGCGCATGAGCCAGTTCACTGCGTCTTGCGCAGCAACGAACGCGCCGGTAATCGCCGCGGTGCGGGTGCCGCCGTCGGCCTGGATCACATCGCAATCCAGCGCAATCGTGCGCTCGCCGAGCAACTGCAAATCAAACACCGCGCGCATGGAGCGGCCAATCAGGCGCTGGATTTCCTGCGTGCGCCCGCTTTGCTTGCCTTTGGCGGCTTCGCGGTCGCTGCGGGTGTGGGTGGAGCGCGGCAGCATGCCGTATTCCGCAGTGACCCAGCCCTCGCCGCTGCCGCGCTTGTGCGGCGGCACGCGTTCTTCCACCGAGGCGGTACACAACACTTTGGTGCCGCCAAAAGCGATCAACACCGAGCCTTCGGCATGCGCGGTGTAAGCGCGGGTGATGGTGACCGGGCGCAATGCGTCCGGGGCGCGGTGGATAC
>CANIRI010000060.1 GCA_947469815.1 Comamonadaceae bacterium
CACCCGCCATATGCCACAAAACCCACAGCAACCACAGCACCGTCGCGGCTATCGGAATCGCCATCACCTGGCGCAAACGGAGCATCCACGGCCCTGGGCGGGGCAACCAGGCCGCCAGCTGCGGCATGCTGCTGACCAACGCAAACGGCAGCGCCAAACCCAATCCCAGGGCAGCAAAAATGCCCAAGGCCTGGGCAGCGGGCAAGGTCAACGCCAGCCCGAGCGAAGCGCCCATAAAGGGCGCACTGCACGGCGACGCTACCGCGACCGCCAGCACCCCCGAGAAAAACGCATCGGCCGTGGGGTGGCGCAATTGCACCGCAGCCCAACTGCCGGGTAGCACCTGCCCGAATTCCAGCCAACCCATCAAATTGAGGGCTATCAAGGTAAACAGCAGCGCCAAGGCAGCCACCACGACCGGTGACTGCATTTGAAAGCCCCAGCCCAGTTGCTCGCCCCCGGCCCGCAGGGCCAGCAGTGCCGCGCCAAGCGCCAACATTGCCAGCAAGACCCCGGCGGTATAAGCCAGCCCCTGCAGGTGTGCGGCAAGGCCCCTGCGGTGCTTCTGGTTGGCAAGCCCCAGAGCCTTGATCGCCAGGACCGGCAGCACACAGGGCATCAAATTCAAAATCAAGCCACCCAAGAAGGCCGCCGCCAAGGCCACAGCCAAGGATGTGAACGAAGCCGTTGCCTGCACCGGGGCTGCAGCGTTGGCCGCCAGCGCAGCAGCCAATGCGGGACTGACTGCGCCCACCGGATCCACGCTGGCCAGCGCAGGCCAGCTGCCCTCCACCGGGGCTGCGACAACCAGGCCTGCGCCATCCCGCGCCAGCACCACCGTGAGGTCTGCGACCTCGTCCACGCGTTGGGCAGACATGGGTAACCGAGCGGACCACGACGCGCCCTGCCAGACCTGCGTACCCGGCTCGGGCTCGCCGCCGGTGCGCACTGCGTCGCTTTGCGTGGGGCTGCTTACAGTGGCGAATACGCGGGCGGTTTGTGGGAACACGTGGAGCGCCTGGCCCTGCCACGCAGCCGGCAAGCCCCGCGCCTGCAAGAAGACACCCTGGCTGTCCACGCGTGCCTGCAGCTTGACTGCGCTCTTGGAGTCCGGCGATCGCGGGACTGCACCCAGCGCCGCCGTAAAGGACGCCGCATGCATGGCGTAGATGCTGCGCAGCGGCAGGCGCAACACAAAGTCGCCCTCTTGCGGAATACATTCCTCGCGGCAAACCAGCCAACTGGCGTGCAGTTTGATGTCCACCTCCACGCCACCGGGCAAGGGCTGGGGCACGGTCACGGCCACTGGCAGCAACACCTCGTTTTCATAGCCGTAATTGGCCAGGTTGCCAATCTGCACGCGCTGGGGCAAAGGCCATTCAATCGCGCCCGCCTGCCATCCGGGGGGCAAGGTCCAATTCAGTTCGGTCGGCAAGCCGGAGTCACCCGGATTTTTCCAATAGGTGTGCCAGCCAGCGGCGTGGCGCAACTGCAAGCCCAACCACAGCGGCTTACCGGGGCCAATGCCTTGGGGCGCATGGGCGATCAATTCAGCGCGGATTTGCGCGTTCTCCACCACGGCCGGGGAATCACTGCGCCCCAGCACACCGGTCGCGCCCGCCGCTGCCATGCCCGCCATACCTAGCGTCAGCAGCAAAGCTGCGGCAAAGCGGGAAGCGCGGGCGAAGTCAATGGGCATGGAGTGAAAGGCTGGAGGGCGAGGCACCGATTTTCGCCGCATGGCGCGGGCTCGGATAATGCCCCTATGTCCCACCGCATTGTGCTCGCCACGCTGAACGCCCGCTACATGCACGCCAGCCTGGGGCTGCGCTACCTGCTGGCCAATATGCAGCGCCATGGCGGGCTGGCGGTGGCGGACTGCGCGGTACTGCGCGAATTCACCATCCAGACGCCGCCGGCCGAAATTGCAGCCGCCTTGATTGCCGAATGTGGCACGCCCAGTGCCGGCGATGTGCATGTGATCGGCCTGGGGATTTACATCTGGAACGTGGAGCAAAGTCTGGCGCTTGTGCAGGCGCTGCGCGCGCAGCGGCCGGAGATCCGCATCGTGCTCGGTGGCCCCGAAGTCAGCTATGAGCCGGATACCCAGCCCATCGTGGCGCTGGCCGACCACGTGATCACCGGCTGGGGCGATGTGAGCTTCCCCAAGCTGTGCAGCGCCCTTTTGTTCGGCCCGCGCCCGCTGATGAAAACCATCGCCGGTGAGCAGCCACCCCTGGACGAAATCGCCCTGCCCTACGCGCACTACAGCGAAACCGACTTGGCGCAGCGGGTTTTGTATGTGGAGGCCTCGCGCGGCTGCCCCTTCAAGTGCGCCTTTTGCCTGAGCGCCCTGGACAAAACCGCCTGGGCTTTTGAGTTGAACGAATTTTTGGCTGCGCTGGACGATTTGTACGCACGCGGCGCGCGCACTTTTAAATTTGTGGACCGCACTTTCAATTTGAAAATCGACGCGTCGGTGCGCATCCTGGAATTTTTTCTGGACAAGCTGGCGCAGCAAGCGGACGCGCCGCTGTTTGTGCATTTCGAACTCATCCCCGACCAACTGCCCGCGCGCTTGCAAGACTGCATCGCCCGCTTCCCCGCCGGGGTGCTGCAGTTTGAGATTGGCATCCAAAGCCTCAACCCGCGAGTGCAAAGCGGCATCAGCCGGCGGCAGGACGGCGCGCGCACTGCAGCCAATGTGCGCTGGCTGGTGCAGCACAGCCAGGCGCACTTGCACACCGACCTGATCTTCGGCCTGCCCGGCGAAAGCTGGGACAGTTTTGCCGCCGGTTTTGACGAACTATGGTCCTGGGGTCCGCACGAAATCCAGCTCGGCATCCTCAAGCGCCTGCGCGGCACGCCGCTGGCGCAGCAAGATTTGGCGGGCGACCCGCTGACGCGGGGCATGGTGTACCACCACGCGCCGCCGTACACGGTGCTGCAAACCGATGCGGTCAGCGCCGCCGAGGTACAGGCATTCACCCGTTTGGCGCGCTACTGGGACCTGGTGGCCAACTCCGGACGCTTCGGCCGCAGCCTGCCCCTGCTGCTGCAAGGGCCCAGCGCCTTTGCTGCGTTTGCCGGTTTCGCCGCTTGGCTGTGGACGGATACCGGCAGCACAGCAGGGCTCACGCCCGAGCGCCTGACCGACGCCTTGTTCGACTACCTGTGCGGGCCACGCCAGTGCGACCCCGCCACCGTGCGCGCGGCCTTGCTGGCCGATTACCTGGCCAGCGGCGCGCGCGCCAAACCCCACTGCCTGCGCGATGTGCTGCCGCGCACAATCGCCACCACCGCGCGCGCCAGCCAGGTCGCAGCGCGCCAGCGCCTGCACCGGGACACCGCAACCGTGGCCACGCTTGAAACCTGAGGACGCAGACCATGCACTTTCCCGATCATTTCCCGTCCCGCTACTGGGCCGAATGCACCAGCGCGCACTTTGCCGCCGCCCGCGCGCAGGGCGTGATGGAACACACCATCGCCGTGCTGCCGCTGGGGGCTACCGAGCAGCATGGCCCGCATCTGCCGCTGCAGGTGGACAGTGCTATCGCCAACGCTTTGGTGGAGTCGGCTATGACCACGTTGACACCCGCCACCCCCGCCTTGTTTTTGCCCACCCTGCCAGTGGGCTACAGCCCCGAACACAGCAGCTTTGGCGGCACGCTCACGCTCAAAGCCGAAACCGTGCTGCGCCTGTGGACCGATGTGGCCGAGAGCGCTGCGGCCAGCGGTGTCCGCAAGCTGGTGCTGTTCAACACCCACGGCGGACAAGCGGGATTCATGGACATAGTCGGGCGCGACCTGCGTATGCGCCTGGGCCTGACCGTGTACTGCGTCAACTGGTACCAACTGCCGCTGGTGGATACCAGCGGTGAAGATTTGGCGCAGCGCTTCAGTGCCCACGAACACCGCTTTGGCGCGCACGCCGGGCAGATCGAAACTTCGCTCATGCTGGCCCTGCACCCGGAGCTGGTCGATATGGGCCAAGCGCAAAACTTCGTATCCACCTCCGAGCAGCGCGCAGCAAAATTTAACCTCTTGGGCAACGGCAAAAGCGCCAAACTCGCCTGGGCGGCGCAAGACTACAACCCGGCCGGTGCGATGGGCAACGCCGCCGCCGCGACTGCCGAAACCGGCCGCGCGGTGCGCGACGCCGCCGGTGCCGCGCTGGCCAAGCTGCTGGCGCAAATCGCGCAGGCCTGAACGCGCCAGCGCGCGCATCGTCCGGATGCGTGATGCTGTTGAAGCGCAGCAGGCTGTCGCCTAGGCCGTTTGCGAAAAATCCAAAGCCAGCGTGTGCTGGTAATCGCGCTGCGGCCCGTACCACACGTTGTCGCCCAGCGCCGGGCCGTTGGGCATGTCTTCGGTCTCCAGGCACAGCGCAGCTCCTGGGCCGTGCGCCACACCCAGTGGCTGCTCCGTAGCCCGCAAATTCGCGCTGGCGTAGACATGCAGATACGGCCGGTCGGTACTGACATCCATCGCCAGTCCGCCGCCTTGCAACCGCGCCACACTGCGCAAACTGCCCGCCGCGCCATCCAAAACCAGGGCCGCATCCAAGTGGGGCACACAGGCCTCAGCAATCGGTGCCGGACCACGAAAGTCAAAACAGCTTCCGGCAACGGCAGTGGCTGCTTGCGGTAATTCCCGCGCATCCACCGGGTGGTAGTGCTGCGCATCCACTTGCAGGCGGTGGCCGCGCAAGTCGGGCTGCCCATCCAGATTCCAGTAGCTGTGTTGGACCATATTGACCGGGCAATCCCGGTCCACACGCGCCTGCGCATGCCAAACCAGCCGCGCGCCCTCCAGGCGGTAAACCACGCGGGCCTGGCAATTCCCCGGGAAACCCATCTCGCCATGCGTCGAATCCAGCAGCAGCTCCACGCTGTCAGCGGTGTGATGGATCACCTGCCACGGCCGCTGGTCCCAACCCCGGCTGCCGCCATGAAGGCAATGGCCATGCGGGGTGTTGGCATCCAGCGGGTAGCGTTGCCCGTCGCGCTCCAAAACGGCACCGCCGATGCGGTTGGCGTAGCGGCCGCAGACCGCACCCAGGTAGGCCCGGTCCTGGGCATACGCCTGCGGGTCGGCAAAACCCAAAGTCAAAGGTCGCTGCCCACGCGGGTCATGCAACCAAAACAGCTGCATCAAGCGCGCGCCCAAGGGCAGCACCCAGGCCAGCAAACTGTCCGAGCGCAGCACCATCACGCCCGCAGGCGCTTGCCAACCGTTCAATCCCAGCTCCCGTGTTGTCTGTGTCGTCACGACGCGCCGCGCAAATCGCAAGGGCTGCAACATTGTGCCTGCCGAGCGTGGACCGCGCTGGCAGACAATCAGGCCATGGAAAAAATGGTAGGTACCGCCTGGCAACTGCTGATCACGCTGGATCCGCAACTGCTGTCCATCGTGGCCCGCTCGCTGAGCGTCAGCGCGCTGGCGTGTGTGCTGGGCTGTGCGGCGGGGCTGGTGTGCGGGTCCTATCTGGGCGTGGCGCGTTTTACCGGGCGCGGCGCAGTGCTGACGGTTTTGCACGCGCTGCTGGCAGTGCCCTCGGTGGTGGTGGGTTTGCTGGTGTATTTGCTGCTGTCGCGCTCGGGGCCTCTGGGTGCCTGGGGCTGGCTGTTCAGCTTCCAGGCCATGGTGCTGGCCCAAGCGGTGCTGGTGTTTCCGGTGGCTGCAGCCCTGTCGCGCCAGGTGGTCGACGACGCCGAGGTCTTACACGGCGAACAATTGCGTTCTTGGGGCGCGGGTACGGCGATGCGCGCGCTGCTGCTGGCTTGGGACGCGCGGCTGGCGCTGCTGATGGTGCTGATCACCGCTTTCGGGCGGGCGATTTCCGAGGTCGGCGCGGTGATGATTGTGGGCGGCAATATCGACGGATTCACCCGCGTCATGACCACGGCGATTGCGCTGGAAACATCCAAAGGTGATTTGCCGCTGGCCCTCGGCCTGGGACTGGTGCTGCTGGCGGTGGTCTTGTTGCTCAACGCGCTGGTGGCGTTGCTGGCGCGCTGGTCGGTCTGGGACGGCCGGGCGGCGCGCGGTATGGCGGGGGCGCTGTGATGGAACTGCTGTCCGTCCGCGCCGCCAGCGTGCGCCTATCAAGACAAACCGGGGCGCAACTGGCGCTAAGCGAGATTTCACTGCGCATTGCGGCGGGCGAGCGCATTGCGCTGGTCGGCGCCAACGGCTCGGGCAAAAGCACGCTGCTGCGCCTGATCAACGGGCTGCTGCTGCCGGTACAAGGGCAAGTGCATGCGCAGTCTGGCGTGTCGCAAGCCATGCTGTTCCAGCGTCCGCACATGCTGCGCCTGTCGGTGTTGCGCCACGTGGCCCTGGGCCTGTGGTTGCGCGGTACGCCCTGGACCGCCGCACGGGCGCAGGCCTTGCAGGCGTTGCAGCGCGTGGGCCTGGCGGACCTGGCCGAGCGGGCGGCGCGCACCCTGTCGGTCGGGCAGCAGCAACGCGTGGCCATGGCGCAGGCGCTTGCGATGAAACCGGCGCTGCTGCTGCTCGACGAACCCACGGCCAGCCTGGACCCGCATGCAAAACGCGAGGTCGAAGCCTTGATGGAAGATTTTTCCCGCAGCCACCCGCAAGCCGCCATGGTCTTTGCCAGCCACAACCTGGGGCAGGTGAAGCGCCTGGCACAGCGGGTGGTTTATCTGGAGGGCGGGCGGGTGCTGGCCGACCTGCCTGTGGCAGACTTCTTTAACCCGGCGGTGCTGCAATCGCGCAGCCCCAGCGCCCATTTGTTTACCCAAGGAGAACTCGCTTGAAACCTATCCCCCAACTGTTTGCCGCAGCCCTGCTGGCTGCTGCATCCTTTGCCCAGGCCCAGAGCATCGTGATGGCATCGACCACCTCGACCGAGCAGTCCGGCCTTTTCGCGCACCTGCTGCCAGCCTTCACGGCGGCCACCGGCGTCACGGTCAAAGTGGTGGCGGTGGGCACGGGCCAAGCGATTGATATGGGCCGGCGTGGGGACGCGGATGTGCTGTTTGTGCACGACCAGGTGGCCGAAGAGAAAGTGGTTACCGAGGGCTTTGCCCTCAAGCGCACGGCGGTGATGTACAACGACTTCGTGCTGATCGGCCCGGCCGCCGACCCGGCCAAACTGCGCGGCAAAGACATTGCCGCAGCGCTGGCCAAAGTGGCGCAAAGCAACGCGCCCTTCATCTCACGCGGCGACAAAAGTGGTACCCACGCCGCCGAGCTGCGCTACTGGAAGCTCACCGCCGCCGACAGCGCAAAGGGCAGCGGCTACCGCGAATGCGGCTGTGGCATGGGCCCGGCACTCAACATGGCGGCGAGCACCGGCGCCTATGTGCTGGCCGACCGCGCCACCTGGCTGAGCTTCAAAAATCGCGCGGATTTGGCTGTGCTGGTCGAGGGCGACACCCGCTTGTTCAACCAATACGGCGTGCTGGTGGTCAACCCCGCCAAGCACCCGCACACCAAAGTGGCGGATGCACAAAAATTCGCCGATTGGGTGACATCCAGCGCGGGCCAGGCGGTGATCGCCACCTACAAGATCGAAGGCCAGCAGCTCTTCTTCCCCAACGCCGGCAAGTGAGCCCCGGCCGCTTCTAGGCGGCGCGAAAGGGTTGCAGCAAAACCACCAGCGCGCCCGCGCCGCCCTGCATGGGCGGAGCCTGCACAAAAGCCACCACCTCGGCTTTTTGCACCAGCCAGCGGTGCACCTTGTCTTTGAGCACCGGCGTCTTACCCGGCGAGCCCAGGCCTTTGCCGTGGATCACGCGCACGCAGCGGATGCCCTGCTGGTGCGACTCGCGGATGAAGCTGCCCAGCGCCTCGCGCGCCGCGTCGCTGCGCAGTCCGTGCAAGTCGACCTGGCGCTGGATGGACCACTTGCCCTTGCGCAGTTTTTGCGTCACGTCCGCACCCACACCGGGGCGGCGGAAACTCAATTGCGCATCGGTATCGAGCAGCGAGCTGATGTCGAACTCATCGCTCATCGATTCGCGCAACGCGGCGGCTTCATCCCGCTGGTGCTGCAACGGATGCGGCGGCGGGCGCTCGGGTGACATATCGGCCACGCCCGGGTCGGGAAGGCGCTGAACCTTGCCCACGGCGTTTTCAAACAGGTTTTTTTGCGCGGCCAACCGTTGGGCCTCCGCCGCTGCGCGCGCAGCTTCGGCGGCTTGTGCGGCCGCCGCTTCAGCCAGTTGTTTTTTGATGCCGGCCAAATCGCTCAGCGCCACGGCCTTGCGCGCAGGGGCGGGCTTGCGCGTACTCATACCAGCCCCTGCTCGGCCATGGACAGCGACTGCCCCTGGCTGACGATGATGTGGTCCAAGACCCGCACATCCACCAGGGCCAGCGCGGCCTTGAGCGTATGGGTCAGCATCTCATCGGCCCGCGAGGGCTGCACCGAACCGCTGGGGTGGTTGTGCGCCAGCACCACCGCGCTGGCTTGGTGGTGCAAGGCACGCTTGACGACTTCACGCGGATAGACGCTGGTCTGGGTCAGCGTGCCACGGAACATTTCCTCCATGGCCAGCATGCGGTGTTGCGCGTCCAGAAACAGCACGGCAAACACCTCGTGGCTGCGCGCAGCCAAATGCAATTGCCAGAATTCGCGCACCGCCTGCGGCGCATCCAGCACCGGGCGCTCTTGCAGGCGCTGGGCCAGCGCGCGGCGGGCCAACTCCAGCACCGCTAGCAACTCGGCGCGTTTGGCCGGGCCCAGGCCTTTGACGTGCCGCAGGTCGGTGGCCGTGGCGTTGAGCAAACCGGCTACACCGCCGAAACCGCTGGCCGAGACCGAGGGCAAATCCAGCAGCTCCTGGGCCATTTGCAGAACACCTTTGCCTGCCGTGCCCGTGCGCAGCAGCAAGGCCAGCAGTTCGGCATCCGACAAGGCTGCAGCGCCACGGGCGAGCAGTTTTTCCCGAGGGCGGGCGTCGGGGGGCAGGTCTTTCATCGACATCGCGGGCGGCTTTCTACAATAGCGCCAGTTTATCGGGACATCTATGACCAACAGCCCCGCCCGCGTACAAGCGGGCTCGTTTCTGACTCTGCATTACCGGCTGGGCGGCCCCTCGGGGGACATCATCAACACCTTTGGCGGAAAACCGGCCACCTTGAGCCTGGGCAGCGGCGCTTTGTCGCCTGCGGTGGAGCAGTGTCTGATGGATCTGGCGGAGGGCGACCATGCCACCTTTGATCTGCCCGCCGGTGCCGCCTTTGGCGAACGCAATGCCTCTATGGAACAGTGGGTCGCCCTCAAGCTGCTGCGCGAACTCGGTGACCCGCAAGAGCGCTACGCGGCAGGCGATGTGGTGCAGTTCCCCACCCCCGACGGCCAGGGCAGCTACGCTGGCGCCGTGGTGCAGGTGCGCGACGCGGCGGACGGCGGCGCGGTATTGTTCGATTTCAACCATCCGCTGGCCGGTCAAGCGGTCAGCTTTGAAGTGCAACTGATCGGAGTTTTATGAGCCCGCCCATGCAACTGCAGGAAGTTTTGCTAGCCGAACCACGCGGTTTTTGTGCCGGCGTGGACCGCGCCATTGAGATCGTCGAGCGCGCGCTCGACAAATTCGGCGCGCCGATTTATGTGCGCCACGAAATTGTGCACAACACCCATGTGGTCAACGACCTGCGCGAACGCGGTGCCATCTTTATTGAAGAGTTGTCCGATGTGCCGCCGGGAGCCACGCTGATTTTCTCAGCGCACGGCGTGAGCAAAGCGGTGCAGGACGAAGCACTGGCGCGCGGTTTCCAAATTTTTGACGCCACCTGCCCGCTGGTCAGCAAGGTGCATGTCGAAGTCGCCAAGCTGCACAAAGAAGGTTACGAGTTTTTGATGATCGGGCACAAAGGCCACCCGGAAGTCGAAGGCACCATGGGCCAGCTGGAAAGCGGCATACACCTGGTGGAAGACGTAGCCGATGTAGCCCGTGTGCATCCCGGGCAAACCGAGAAGCTGGCGATGGTGACCCAAACCACCTTGAGC
>CANIRI010000061.1 GCA_947469815.1 Comamonadaceae bacterium
AGGTATCGCCCCAATAATGGGGTAACAAACGGAGGAGGAAATTGTCATTGAAAAGAGTTCTGAGGTCGTTCATGCCTTCACCTAAAAAAATAGCTGCCTGCGCTTTACTGGCATGCGCCACATGTCTTTTCGCCCAAATGCCAGCGACCCCCGTCAACGTTGCGCAACTGTCGGCCACCGGCACGGTGGAAGTGCAGCAAGACCTTTTGATGATCACCATGAATACCACCGCCAGTGGTCAAGACGCCACTGTTGTGCAGAGCCAGCTCAAACAGGCGCTTGACGCGGCGCTGGCAGTTGCCCGGCCAGCCGTGCAGTCCGGGCAGCTGGATGTGCGCACCGGCAACTTCAGCCTGTATCCCCGTTACGACCAGAACGCAAAAGTCAATGGCTGGCAGGGCATCACCGAGCTGGTGCTCGATGGCCGTGATTTCTCGCGTATCACCGCCACCGCAGGCAAGATTAAAAGTCTGACACTGGCCAACATCAGCTTTGGCCTGAGCCGCGAACAGCGCGCCAAAGTAGAGGACGAAGCCCAGGCTATCGCCATTGAGCGTTTCAAGGCCAAGGCGCTGGAAGTGTCCAAAGGCTTCGGTTTTAGCGCTTACACGCTGCGCGAGGTCATCATCAGTGCCAACGACCAGGGCGGCCAGCCCCGCCCCCGTTCGATGGCGATGCAGGCCAGGGGCGAGATGGCTGAATCGGCTGTGCCGGTTGAGGCAGGCAAGACCACGGTGCTGATTACGGTCAGTGGCGCGGTGCAGATGCGCTAAGCCGCTGGAGTGACGCGCGTGCGTTTGGTGTTTTGTTTCAACCGAATCTCTACCGTTTTTCCAACGGCACTGGCCGCCTTGATGAGCGTATCGAGCTGGATGGATAGGTTGCTGGGGTCGAGCACGCGGTCTAGCTGAGACCGGCTGGTGGCCATGCGCTGGGCCATATTGACTTTGCTGAGTTTGCTGCTTTGCATAGCGTCATCTAATTGCTCGGCTAGTGCTCTCTTGAGTGCACGGGCCTGGACTTCCTCATAGATGCCGTCCTCTTTCAGGAAGTCATCAAAACTGCTACCCGCATGCGGGTTTACTTTAGTTGTTTTGGCCATGTTGCCACTCCTTTAATCGTTTGCTTGCCAAGTCAATGTGGGCAGGGTTGGTTTGTTGGGTTTTCTTAATGAACGCGTGCAGCAGAATCATTTCAGCCCCTTCAACGGCGAACAGAACACGTGCAATCCGGTTCCCAATCGTGCTTCGTACTTCCCACACTGAGCCTCGCAAATGGTCAACCCGAGGTTTTCCGATGGGCCACTTGTACTGGACGTAAGCAATATCTTCACCAATGGTCTGCCGGGCAGTCTTGGGCAATGCCTTCAACCATTCGCGCACGGGCTCATCGCCAGAGGCGGATCGATAAAAAACTGCAGGGAGTTTTCTGATCGAAGACATGAGTTGAGTGTACCTTATGAAGTACTTTTATGGTTTCGAAAGTGCCCCCATCTATGCCCAAGTGTTACCGCACTATTGTCATTGAGCGCCTTCGCAATGAGGGTGGTGCGTTCGGTATTCCCCGCGCCCACACTGGGGCGAAACCAGCGCCCTAAGCAAATCCGTCAAAACGTTTTCAGGCTTGCCTCTATAGGCTGGTCAAACTGCTCCATCGCGGCAAGCGTTAAAGGGTCGGTGGCCAGACCCGCTGCGAATTCGGGGCGCACCGTGACCGCATGGGCACCGCAGGCTATGAAGCGCGACAGCGCATCAATTGGTGACGCAATGAAACCGCGATTTCGACGGCTGCGCCGGGCCGCTGAGTGTGCGCCAGCCCAAAACGCGTGTCATACTTGGCAAACATAATTGGCATCGCCTATCCGTTTCTATGTGTGCCGGACGAAGCCGGAGATGCAACGAAACGGGCTTGGCAAGCGCGCCGAGACCCAATGATAAAAGCCCGCAATTCAAGGACAACGCCACCATGACACTCCGCCCTTTACTTCTCTTAGCCAGCCTGCTGATAGGCAGCTTGTCGTCCGCGTTAGCACAAGCGCCCGCTGAGGGCAAGGCCTGCGCCATGATCGTGATGCACGGCAAGTGGGGTGGGCCGCGCTTTCTCGAAGGCTTTGCCCGTGCCATGGCACCTGCCTGTGATGCCAAATCGATTGAAATGCCTTGGTCTGGCCGGCGCAGCTACGACGCAGGCTACCCGGCGGCCTTGCAGGAGATCAGCAAGCAGGTGCAGGCTTTTCGTGCGCAGGGCTACCGGCGCGTCTTGCTGGCCGGCCACAGCTTCGGCGCCAACGCTGTCATGGCCTACATGGCCGAGGTAGGTGACGTAGACGGAATCATTGCGCTGGCGCCCGGCCACTCGCCCCGTTACATGTACGAGTCCGGCATGGACCGCAGTGCCGTGGACGAGGCCCGCAGCGCCGTTGCGGGCGGCCGGACCGATGAAAAAATCAAGCTCAATGACATGAACCAAGGCCAGCGCCGCGACTTCAACCTGCCCGCCCAAGTCTTGCTCAGTTACTTTGACCCCGACGGCCTGGGCCACATGCCCGCCACGGCGGCGCGTTTCAAGCGGGCGGTCCCTTTCCTGTGGGTCATCGGCACGCGCGACCCGCTTTACCCGTCGGGTGAAGGCTTTGCTTACGCATTGGCACTGCCTCACCCTCAAAGCAGTTACGTGGTGGTGCAGGCCGACCACAAGGACACGCCTGAAGTGGCAACCTCCCAGGTGCTGGCGTGGGTGCTGCAGGTAGCCGCGCCCTAGTCGGTACGCACCCGTACGCCACACTTGTCTAGCGCAAACCCTTGATGTACCGCGTGCTTGTCGCCGGCTTATCCGTCTTCGGGATGGCCGGCGGTTCGCTGAGGGTCGGTCCGGCCGCCTTCGGGGCTTCTACCGACCCCGCGCCGCCTTGCATACGCCCGCGCAGAAACTGGGCGGTTTGGGTGAGGGCCGGGTCTTTTTCATTGGATAGCCAGTCGATGACTTCGCCCGCATACGCCATATCAGCCAAAAATCGGTCGATGTCCAGCGTGCGCTTGAAGTGCCGCCGAAAGGCCGCCATCAGCCCGACGAGCGAGTTGAGCAGCGCCTGATCCACTACGAAATTACTTTTTCCCATGACGCGCCTTACGAGCCGGACAACTGCTCGCCATGTTGGGCCAGGTCCAAGCCCTCACGTTCTTGCGCGGGCGTTACGCGCAGCGGAAGAAGCAGTTGGATGATTTGCAGGATGACAAAGGTCATCACGGCGGCGTAGACCAGCACTGCAAGGGCTCCCAGGGTATTGGTCAAGACAGTGGCGGTTACCGGGGCGATGGCCGCGCTGGCCAAAAGCGGCGTCAATACCGAGCCCAAGAGTCCGCCAACACCGTGCAGGGCGAACACGTCCAGTGAATCGTCAATTCCCGTGCGGGCTTTGAACTGGGTTGCTGCCAGGTAGCAGGCCAGGCCGGCACATAAACCTATCACTACGCCACCCCATAAGTCCACAAAACCTGAAGCCGGCGTGACCGCCACCAGCCCGGCGATGGCGCCGCTGCACAGGCCCAGCAGACTGATTTTCTTGCGCTGAACCAGTTCGCATAGCCCCCAGATGAAGCAGCCAGCGCTGGCTGAAAAGTGCGTCGCCACCATGGCATTGCCAGCCCGCGTGCCGGCCTCCAGCGCAGACCCCGCATTGAAGCCAAACCAGCCTATCCACAACAAGCCAGCGCCCAGCATGGTTGTGAGCAGGTTGTGCGGCATCATGGGTTCGGTGCCAAAACCTTCGCGCTTTCCCAGCACCATGGCTGCGACCAGGCCACTGCTGCCCGCCAGCACATGCACCACCGTACCACCCGCAAAGTCCATATGCCCCATCTGCGCCAGCCACCCGCCCGGATGCCAGACCCAGTGCGCCACAGGCGCATAAATCAGCAGCAACCACAACACACAAAAGACCATGATGGACCCTATGCGCATGCGCTCGACCACGGCGCCCAGAACCAGGGCGAAGGTGATCACGGCGAAGGCGAGTTGGAACATGAAAAACACCGGTTCGGGAATGTTCTTGGCCATTTCGTGCCCGGCGGCACCCGGTGCCCTCAGGCCCTGGGCCATCATCCGATCGATTCCGCCCAGCCAGGGGCTGTCGGCCGTGAACGCCAGCGAGTAACCCGCGATGGCCCACACCAGCGTAATCAAGGCCGTAGCCGCGAGGGTCTGGGCTGCCAACGACAAGGCATTTTTGGCGCGCATCAGACCGGCGTAAAACAACACAATGCCTGGCAGTGTCATGAGCAAGACCAGCACGGTTGCGGTCAGCATCCATGCGGTGTCGGCGCTGTTGAAGCCCGCGCTGACGCTAGCGGCCACAGTTTGCGCTGGGGCTGGCGTTGGCTCTGTCTGTGCGAAAGCGGCGGAGGAAAAAGACGCGAAAAGAAAAAAAAGTCGCTTGGTCAACATAGAGATCCCTGTAGAAATATTCAGAAATATAGTTGCAATCTTTTAGTTTATTGGGAGTGCATTGAAAAAATATTTCGCGCTGTTGTTCAGGGGTGCCAAGCCTTGGTGCCTGCACGTTTTCGGTGCGCAGTCTTAATCGACAAGGCCCGCGTGTGGCCGGGTGGCGCAGGTGGCGCATGGGTCTTGTACGGATTTACCGCCTGCCCGGAAGTAGCCCCTCTGCGAGGGGCCCACGCACGGGACTTTGTAAAAATAGAAGTTGGCAACTTTAGGTGAATTAAACTTCACATCTATCTGTTTGCAACAAGGGAGATCCCATGACACACATCTCGGTCGCCACGAAGCCATTTGATCGCGAGCGCATAAAGCATCTGCAAAATTCTTGGAAGTTTTTCACGTTACTTTCTTTATTTTTCGCAGCTGGAGTTTCTGCAGAAAGCGTTCAATTTGCCGGTGCGCAGGCGGCAGGCTACGCGCATGTACAGCAGGTGTCCGCAACACTGGAAATGCCAGCAAACGCTGCCCGGCCGGTTCCGGCGGTGGTAGTGCTACACGGCAGCGGCGGCATTGACGGGCGCGGCGAGTTCCATGCCAAGGCGCTGCGCAAGGCGGGGTTTGCCACTTTGGAGGTCTTCATGTTTGAGCCGGGTAACCGTTTCAAAGAAGGGCACATTTCGACACTCACACATGCCTATGGCGCGCTGGCTTACCTGGCAGGTCGAAGTGACATCATTCCCACCAAAATCGGCGCGCTTGGATTCAGCTGGGGTGGCAATTTGTCGCTGCTGGCAGCTTCGGATTCAGTACACCGGAGTTTTTTCCCCAGTGGCTTACCCAAGTTCGCGGCGCACGCGCCCTTTTATGCGGTCTGGTGGCAGCACAGCAGGCGCATTACCGATCCAAGCGTCCAGGCTTTCGGTGCTTACAACGCACTGACCGGCGTTCCTGTCATGCTGTTTGCCGGAGGCAAAGACGATTACGGACCGCCCGATTCAGCGCAAACATTTTTGAATGAGCTGTCGCCGCAGGCCAAGACTTGGGTGTCTTTGCAGTTCTACCCCTCCGCGACACATGGCTGGGACTCACCGCCCGGAAGGAATCGCACCATCCAGGATACTTCTGCCAACGAGGGCAAAGGCGGTTCGGTGCGGTTCTGGCCCGACAGCACGATTGCCGAAGATTCCCGTGCCAAGATGGTGACCTTCTTTTCCGAAGCTTTCGCCAAACCTTGAGCGCAGCGCACGAGCGCGCCACGCTTTGCTGTTCATGCGCACCCGCATGGTGTCAGGAAATCCGAGTCCGAATGCCAATGTCCGGCCCGGTCTGAGCCGGTCCACAACCTTGCGCCGGCAGCGAGAAAGACGACTGATCGATTGAAGACCAGCGTTGCGAGCCGGGCTGGGCCCCGCGAAACGATGGCGTATTTGCAGCCTGCGCGGAAGTAAGTTTCCTTAGCCAGCGTTTTTAGCCGAACAAGTCTCCCTGGGCCGAAAGCGCCTCGGGTGCGCGGGGCGCTTTCGCTTTGCGCCTTTGCCCCGATGCCGGCAGGTCGCTCTTACGTGAGCCATGCTTCTCCTGCACATCCGCAGCCTCCATCCGGGCCTGCGGTGTTTTGCGCAATCCGTACATTTTTTCTTTCGCAAACGCCATGGCCGCCTTGTCGTCCACGATGGGAAGGGGATAGTCCACGCCCATCCGGCAGCCCGCCATGTGCTGCACGCTGGCTTCCATCTTCCACGGCTCTGCCAGGTAGGGCAGCGGTACTTTGGCCAGTTCTGGTACCCAGCGGCGAATGAACAGGCCTTGCGGGTCCTGGTCCTGCGCCTGCTTGGTGGGGGAATACATCCGCAGCGTGTTGATACCGGTGGTGCCGCTTTGCATTTGCATCTGGCTCCAGTGGATACCCGGCTCGTAGTCCAAAAATTGGCGCGCCAGAAACAGGCCGGTTTGCCGCCAGTGCAACCACAGGTGGTAACTGGCAAAGCTGACCAGCATGGCCCGCATGCGAAAGTTCAACCAACCGGTGGCCCGCAGTGAACGCATGCACGCATCGACCATGGGGTAGCCGGTACGACCCGCGCACCAGGCGTCGAAGTGATCGTTGTTGAACGCATCTTCCCGCAAGCCATCGCACACGCGGGCGAAATTACGAAATTCGATGCTGGGCTCGTCTTCGAGCTTTTGCATGAAATGACAGTGCCAGCGCAGCCGCCCGGCAAAGCCGCGCAGCGCATAGGCCAGCTCGCGTTCGGGCGTGTTGCTGATCGCCAGTTCGGTGG
This sequence comes from Comamonadaceae bacterium, assembly GCA_947469815.1. GTDB lineage: Bacteria > Pseudomonadota > Gammaproteobacteria > Burkholderiales > Burkholderiaceae_C > Allorhodoferax. Next base: position 6,723 of record CANIRI010000061.1, read on the forward strand.
CCTGGTGCACCGTGCGCAGGGAGAGCGTGCCAAACGCCAAGTGCGGGCTCAAACGGCTGCAGCCTTCTTCGGCGCTCAAGGGGCTGGAGAGCGCCTTGCGGTAGCCGTGGCCGCGCACTTGCACAAAACTGCTCAGGGTGCGTCTGGCGGCCCGCTCTCCCGCAGCCTGCAAAGTTTTTCCGTGCGGCGACAGCCCCAGGCTAGCCAGCGTGGGCAGCGCGGGCTGGTCCAGCGGCAGCGCTGCGGTAAATCCGCCGTCTAACAGATGCAAGGGTTCGTCCATGCACGCCTGCCAGCGCCGGGCCCAGCCTGCGCGGCTGCGCAAACCGCGTATGACACCGGTCTGCTTGAACTGCTGCCACGGGATACCGGCGGATGCACACCACGCAGCGACCTGGCGGTCGCGCGTGTAAGACCAATCCGCTCCGGTTTCTTCGTGGCTTAGCACGTGGGTGAACGCTACCTCGCGCTGCAGTTGTGAGAGCACCGCGACCGCAGAGCCCACGCGCACCAACAGCGGTAAGCCGCGCTCGGCCAGGGCTGCTCGTAATTCGGCAAGGCAGGTCAACGCGAAGTCCACATGGCTGGCATCACAGTCGGGGCTACTCAGCCATTCCGGCTCGATCACAAAAAGGGCCAGCGCGTCTGCGTGGGAGCGCGCAGCCACCAAAGGTGCGTGGTCGTGTACCCGCAGATCGCGCTTGAACCACACCAATGCCCGTTGCGGCTTATTGCTCATGCGGAATCAGGCGCTGACCAGCTTCAGGTCAAAGGCGCGCTCCACCAACCAGACCAAGGCCACCAGCATGGTGAGCCAAGAGCCCAGCACGAACACACCACGCAAATACAAGCGGGTGTTGCGCAGCAAAAAAGCCACGGGCAAAAAGCCGGCCACGATCGCTAATTGCCCTAGCTCTACACCGGCGTTAAAGCCCAGCAGTGACAGCACCAGTGCGTCAGCCGGCAGGCCCAGTTCGGCCAACACGCTGGCAAAGCCAAAGCCATGGATCAGCCCGAAGCCGAATGCCACCAACCAGCGCCGGTTCTCCACCACGGGCCACAGGTTATTGGCTGCAGCCAATACCACCGAGAGTGCAATGGCCGACTCCACCAAACGGGATGGCAGCGAAACCAGCCCGAGTGCCGCTAGCGACAAGGTAATCGAGTGCGCCACCGTGAACGACGTCACCACCCACAGCACTTCGCGCGCAGCCGTCCCAAAACGGCTCACGCCTTGCCAGCGCCGCATGTGCAGCACCAGCACCGCGGGCAGAAGCAGGGAGAGCAGAAACAAAATGTGGTCGAAGCCAATCCAGATATGCCAAATACCCTCGACAAGGTATTGGCTGAACTGGGTCCAGCGTGATGCCTGCGCCGTGCCGAACTGCACCACGCCGCTGGTGGGCGACAGCACCGTGGTGTAGGTCGCGCCATCCAGGGTCAGGCGCAGCAAGCCACGGTGCAGCTTGTCCAGATCAAACAACAAGCGGTATTCCATGCCCAAAGTACCCGCTGCGCCTGGACACACGCCGCTCAGGTGTAAGACCGCATAGCCGCCGTCGGTGTGGTCGTCGACTTGCAAGCCGGTGACATCAAGCGGGCAAGCCCCACTGCGCGAAATTTCGAGTCGGCTCAAGGCCCAGGCTGCTAGATCGCTTTGGCGTACGCGCAATTCCCCCCAGGTAATTTCCGCATTGCCATCGCTGTCCAGACCCAACGCAAAGTCAATATCGCGTAACGCAATATCCCATTGCGCAGTGACGGCCTGGCCTTTGACATCCACCATCAGATAACTGTCGCTGGCCTTGTGCGCCCATGCCGTCGCTTGGCACAGGAGCAGCGCCAATACCACTGCGAGCCGCCGCGTCATGGCGCCACCACCGGGGTTTTGCTTGCGGCCGGCAATTGAAGGGTCTGCGCGGCCAATGCCCGTATGCGGGCGTCCTCAAAGCCGCTGCGTTGCAGCCAGTCGCGGCCGGGCTGGGCCGCGGCCGTGTCCTTGGCGGCCAGCGCAGCTTCCAGCAACATACGCAGGTCGCGCGGTTCCTTTTGCACTTGGTAGTTTGCGCTGGCCAATTGCACAGCCAACGCCGCGTTCTTGCGCAGGCGCAATTGAAACCGTGCTTCTTCCGCGCGGTGGGTGGTGTCACCCCGCAACTTGGCCGCAGCAAACCGGTCGTCCAGTGCCTGCACATGCGCTTTTGCAGCAGGCATTTGCAGCATGGTTTCTGCCTCGGCCAGCCGCAGCAGCAGGGGATCGGACGCCTCCCATGCGGCCAATAACTTGACAACGTCCGCCGCTCGTTTGTTGTCCAGCAAAAAGTCGGCCCAAGCCGCCAGCAGATAGCCATCATCCTGACCCAGCGCGAGCGCATCGCGGTAGTGGCGCTCGGCCCGTGCGTTCTGGCCCAGCCAGGCGGACACTTCACCCAGGCGGGTCAGCAACCACAGACGCTGGTCGTCGTAGCGCGCCAAGGTCAGCGCCTGTTGCAGCGTCGCATACGCAGCAGTCAGTTGGCCGGTGTAGGCCTGCACCAGCCCGCTGCAGCCACCATGCAGAACCGGGCGCTGCAGCTTCAGCAAGGCCGCGCATTCCTGGCGGGCATTGTCGTACTGCGCCTCCACCAAAAAGATCGCGCCCCGCCATGCATGGGCATCCGCCCGATCAGGATCTTTTGCCAGCGCAGCGGCAAAGTCGACCAGGGCTTTGTCAAAGTCGTGTCGGTATTGGTACACCATGCCCCACACCACGAGCAGGTCGACAGACAGCTTGTTGTCGAACTGGCTAACGACTGCGTCTGCGTAGCCCACGTAGCGGGGGTCACCCTGGGACTGCGCCATACCAAAGTAAGCCTGGGCCAGTGCCGCTGCAGCGGCCGCGTCACCGGGGGCTTTGCGTGCGCTCTCGCGCAAAGCTTCTAGTTCGCGGGCGCGGCTGTCACCGGCACGAAACGGCAGTTTTTCGATTACGGTGGCGTCGTCGACCGGTGTGCGCGGAGCCGCTTGCGCTGGTGATGCCAGTAGTGCGCCGGACATAGCCAACACGGCATGCAATGCCCACTGGTAACAATTGAAATGCATATTTAAGTTAGACTTTCGTGCGGCTATTCTGCCGTGGTTTGATTGATTTTTTCTCAGGATGTTGAAGATGAAAAACCTATTGTCTATGCTCGTGATCGCAGCTTTCTCAATGGCTTCAGTGAGTGCTTTTGCCGGATCCCACGGCGGTGCCATGTCGGATAAGGAAAAGGC
>CANIRI010000062.1 GCA_947469815.1 Comamonadaceae bacterium
ACCCCAGCAAACACGGACAAGCCGCTGTGCGCCTTGGCGATGTTGTTGATCAGTTCCATCATGTTCACGGTCTTGCCCACGCCGGCGCCGCCGAACAGGCCGACCTTGCCGCCTTTGGCGAAGGGGCAGACCAAGTCAATCACCTTGATACCTGTTTCCAGCAGCTCTTGCGAGGGGCTGAGTTCGTCATACGCGGGCGCTTTGCGGTGGATGGACGCGGTTTTCGTCTGGTCTACAGGACCGCGTTCATCAATCGGGCTACCGAGCACGTCCATGATGCGGCCCAATGTGCCTTTGCCAACCGGCACGGTGATCGCAGCGCCGGTGTTGGTGACCATCAGTCCACGGCGCAGGCCGTCGGAGCTGCCCAGGGCAATCGTACGGACGATGCCGTCGCCGAGCTGCTGCTGCACTTCCAAAGTCAGCGCAGTGCCTTCAAGCTTCAAGGCGTCGTACACCTTGGGCATGTGGGTGCGCGGGAACTCCACGTCCACCACCGCGCCGATACATTGAACAATCTTTCCCTGAACGCCAGCGTTCGTATGGGTGGTCTCATGCGCCATGTTATTTCGCTCCAAAAATAAAAATCAGACAGCCGCCGCACCGGCGACGATCTCGGACAATTCCTTGGTGATCGCCGCTTGACGCGTCTTGTTGTAAATCAGTTTGAGTTCGCCAATCACACTGCCGGCGTTGTCGGTCGCCGACTTCATGGCGACCATGCGTGCCGATTGCTCGGACGCCATGCTCTCCGCCACGGCCTGGTAGACCAGGGCTTCGACGTAGCGCAACAGCAGGTCGTCGATGACCACGTTGGCATCGGGCTCATAGACATAGTCCCAGCTGTGTTGCTTGCTGTCTTTCTGGATTTTTTCAGACGACAGCGGCAGCAGCTGTTCAACCACCGGCTCTTGCTTCATGGTGTTGATGAAGCGGGTGTAGCACAGCTGCACCGAGCTGATTTCGCCATTCACGTACGCATCGAGCAGCACCTTGACTGGGCCTATCATTTTTTCCAGATGGGGTGTGTCGCCCAATTGGGTGGCATGCGCCACCACCTTCACGCCGTTGCGTCCGAGGAAGCCCAGGCCTTTGTTGCCGATGGCCACCGCTTGTGGCGTGAAGCCTTTGGTTTGCCCTTCGCGCAGCATGTTCGTAAGCACCCGCAGCACATTGGTGTTCAAGCCGCCGCACAGTCCCTTGTCGGTGGTCACCACGATGTAGCCCGTGCCCTTGGCGTCGTTCACCGCCATAAAGGGGTGGACGTATTCGGGATTGGCGCGCCCCAGGTTAGCGGCGATACCGCGAACCTTCTCCGTAAACGGACGCGCTGCGCGCATGCGCTCCTGCGCCTTTCGCATCTTGGAGGCGGCCACCATTTCCATGGCTTTGGTGATCTTCTTGGTGTTTTCCACCGATTTGATCTTGCCGCGTATTTCCTTACCTGCTGCCATCAGAGGCTCCTTGTGACGTCAGGGCGGGAGTTACGCAAAGTTCTTCTTGAACGCAGCCAGGGCCGCGCTCAATTCGGTTTCGGCGTCTTTGTCCATCGCCTTGGCGGCCTCGAGCTTGGCCAGCAACGCTGCGTGCTTGTCTTTCAAATACGCGTGCATGCCGCTCTCGAAAGCGAGAACCTGCTTGACTTCGATGTCATCGAGGTAGCCCTTGTTCACTGCGAACAAGGTCGCACCCATCAAACTGATGGTTTGCGGGCTGTACTGCGCTTGCTTGAGCAATTCGGTCACGCGGGCACCGCGGTCGAGCTGCTTGCGGGTTGCTTCGTCCAGGTCCGATGCGAACTGGGCGAAAGCGGCCAATTCGCGGTACTGCGCCAAGTCGGTACGGATACCGCCGGACAGGCTCTTGATCAGTTTGGTTTGTGCCGCACCGCCGACGCGAGACACCGAAATACCGGCGTTGATCGCAGGGCGTACGCCAGCGTTGAAGAGCGAGGTCTCCAAGAAGATCTGGCCGTCGGTAATCGAAATCACGTTGGTGGGCACGAAAGCCGACACGTCGCCGGCCTGCGTTTCAATAATCGGCAGTGCGGTCAGTGAGCCGGTTTTGCCTTTGACTTCGCCCTTGGTGAAGTGCTCGACGTAGTCAGCGTTGACGCGGGCAGCGCGCTCGAGCAGGCGGCTGTGGAGGTAGAACACGTCGCCGGGATAGGCTTCGCGGCCGGGTGGGCGGCGCAGCAGCAAGGACACCTGGCGGTAGGCCACGGCCTGCTTGGATAAATCGTCATAAACGATCAGCGCATCTTCGCCACGGTCACGGAAGTATTCGCCCATGGTGCAGCCGGAATAGGCCGACACGTATTGCATGGCTGCAGACTCAGAGGCGGACGCGGCAACCACAATGGTGTACGCCATCGCGCCGGCTTGTTCCAACGCGCGGACCACGTTTTTGATCGACGAGGCTTTCTGTCCGATAGCCACGTAGATACAGGTCATGTGCTGACCCTTTTGGTTGATGATCGCGTCAATCGCCACAGCGGTCTTGCCGGTCTGGCGGTCGCCAATGATCAGTTCGCGCTGGCCGCGTCCGATCGGCACCATCGAGTCGATGGACTTCAGGCCGGTTTGCATGGGTTGGCTCACCGATTCGCGGGCGATCACGCCGGGGGCGACTTTTTCGATCACGTCGGTCATCTTGGCGTTGATCGGGCCCTTGCCGTCAATTGGCTGGCCCAAGGCGTTGACCACGCGGCCGATCAGTTCTGGGCCGACCGGGACTTCCAGAATGCGGCCGGTGCACTTGACCGTGTCGCCTTCGGAGATGTGTTCGTAATCACCCAAAATCACCGCGCCGACCGAATCGCGCTCGAGATTGAGCGCCAGGCCGAAGGTGTTGTTGGGGAACTCCAGCATCTCGCCTTGCATCACATCGGACAAGCCGTGGACGCGGACGATACCGTCGGTCACCGAGATAACGGTGCCCTGGTTGCGGATATCGGCGCTGGCGGACAGCCCTTCGATACGGCTCTTGATCAGTTCGGAAATTTCTGCCGGATTGAGTTGCATGACTCTTTCCCTCTTTCTTGGTAAAACTAAAGCACAGTTGCTGGCCGCTTACGCAGCCAACGCCACTTTCATCTGTTCTAGGCGGGCTTTGACCGAGGTGTCAAGCACCTCGTCACCCACCACCACCCGGATTCCGCCAATCAGCTCCGGTTGCAACTGAACCGCAACATGGAGTTTGCGCTTGAAGCGCTTCTCCAGCGATTGCGTGACATCGGCAAGCGCCGCTCCCTCCATGGGGAAGGCGCTGAATATCGTCGCGTCCGATGCGCCGCCCTGGGCGTTCATGTGGGCACGGAACTGGGCTGCCATTTCGGGCAGGGCGCTCAGGCGTCCGTTTTCCAGCACCATGTGCAAAAACTGCTGCGCCACGGGCGACAGGGGCTCTTTCATCACGCCTGCAACCAAACCCACGACTTGTTCCACCGTGGATTTGGGGTTGGACGCAAAACGCAAAAGATCCGGGTCGGCAGCAATATCTGCCATCCGGTCCAACCATTGCGCGGTGTGCGCATGGTCGGACGCGCTGGCTTTGAAAAGCGCGTCGGCGTAGGGGCGGGCGATGGTCGCGAGTTCAGCCATGTACGCCTCTACAGTTCACTTTTCAGGCGGGACAGCAAATCAGCGTGGACCTGGGCATTCACTTCCTTGCGCAGGATCTGCTCAGCACCCTTGACGGCGAGAACAGCAACTTCACCACGGAGTGACTCGCGGACTTTGACCGCCTCTTGCAAGGCTTCGTCGCGTGCATTGGCCACGATCCGTGCGGCTTCTTCGCTGGCGCGCGACTTGGCTTCGTCGATGATCTGCTGTGCGCGGCGCTCGGCGTCGGCCAAAAAGGCGGCCGACTCAGAACGCGTAGCCGCCATGCGGGTCTCAACTTCGCGGTGCACGTTGGACAGCTCCATCTTGGCGTTCTCGGCAGCAGCCAGGCCGCTCGAGATTTTTTCCGCGCGTTCGTCCAGGGCCTTGACCAGCGGCGGCCAGATGTATGTCATGGTGAACCCGACCAAAATCAGGAACACAATCATCTGAACAATTAGGGTACCGGTAATGCTCACTTCGTATCCTTTCCCATAGGGCTTGGGTTGGCCCCGACGCTATACGCGCCGCGACACACCCATGGCGCTAATGGATTACTTGACCAGTTGGCCGAGGAAGGGGTTGGCTGTGGTGAACCACAGTGCCACACCGGTTCCGATAATGAAGGCCGCATCAATCAGGCCGACCAGCAAGAACATTTTGGTTTGCAGTTCGCCCATCAGCTCAGGCTGACGAGCAGCCGCTTCCAGGTACTTGCTGCCCATGATGCCGATTCCGATACAAGCGCCGGCAGCGCCCAGACCAATAATCAAACCTGCGGCGAGCGCGACAAAACCGATAAGACTTTCCATGGTAGCTCCTTAAAAAATGGGGAAAGAGAGGGTTAAAAATCAGTGGTGGTCATGCGCCTGACCCACATACACGAGGGTCAGCATCATGAACACAAAAGCTTGGAGGGTGATGATCAAAATATGGAAGATCGCCCACACGGTTCCAGCGATGATGTGGCCGATGGGCAAAGCGATCCCGGTAAACGACATGGAAATCGCGCCGCCCATCAAGGCGATCAGCAGAAAAATCAGTTCCCCGGCGTACATGTTTCCAAATAACCGCATACCGTGCGACACGGTTTTGGCGACAAATTCGATCATCTGCATGGCGAAGTTGAAAGGGTACAAGACCCAATGGTTACCGAAGGGCGCTGTGAACAATTCATGCAGCCAGCCGCCCAGGCCCTTGATCTTGACGCAGTAGTAAATGGAAATAATCAACACGCTGACCGACAGCCCCATCGCTACCGACAAATCCGCTGTTGGAACCACGCGCATGTAAGCATGGTGCGGGTCACCGCCGTTGGCCGCGAAAATTGCCTCCCAGATCAGGGGGATCAGGTCCACTGGCAGTAAGTCCATGGCGTTCATCAGGAAAATCCAGACAAAAACCGTTAAGGCAAGCGGAGCGACAAATTTACGGCTTTCGGCGTTATGAACAATGCTCTTAGCCTGTGCATCGACCATTTCAACGAGCAATTCAACGGCCGCCTGCAGCCGTCCGGGGACACCCGAGGTGGCACGGCTGGCCGCCAGCCACATCACAAAGCAACCCATGACGCCCAGCGAAATGGCCCAAAACATGGAGTCCATGTTGAAGACGGAGAAGTCCACGATGCCGCCCATGTGCTTGTTTTGCAAATGGGTGAGGTGATGGCCGATGTATTCACCAGCGCTTGGTCCGTGCTCAGCCGCCATAAATCAGTCAGTCCTTGCCATCCGGTAAACCATGCTTGCGGGGCCTGTAGGCCAGCAAAAACCAGTTCACCTTCATTGTTACAACCAGGCCCGTCAAAAGAGCGGGCCAACTCAATTCACCAAGTACCTGCCCGGCACCGCCAAGGATGGCGATCGACAGGCCGATCTTTACCAATTCCCAGACGAAGAACCGGAGCACAACGGCTTCCGGTCTCGAACGTCCTTGCACACCCGCCATTCCTCGCATCAGCGCAGCATTCGGCAACACAACCGCCAGGGCGCCGTAAGCGGCAGAAAGAGCCGTGCTTACACTCTGCCAAACCAGACCCAGAACCAGCGCGACGACCAAGCCGGCTACCAATTGCCAGGCAATTAGTTGCCAAACCGGAATCGCAGTCTGCTGCGATCTCCACTGCTGCGCTTCTTCGACGGAAAGAGGACGGAAATCGTCTTCTGAATCGTCTTGCCAAGGGTTTTTCACGCGCACTCAGCTCGCAAAGGGTTCGGTTTGCTCCGAAAAACGGAAGCTTTTCAGTACAGCCTCCGAGTATATACCAGCGGGCTGAGGCGAAGCTGAAATCCCGGCCTCGACTCCCTGTGAGCATTAGGGCTTTATCCCCCTTCAAGCACGGCCCGTCGGTCCAAAACTGTCGCGATAATGGGCTGTCGATCCGTCAACCAGAATGACTTCACCCCAAAATCCGCCACCTCCTGCCGTTTCGCCGGACTCTTTGATTGCGTACCCCTGCCGGTTTCCCATCAAGGTCATGGGGGCCCATGTCGAGAGTTTTATGCCTGAGATGGTCGCGCTGGCGCAGCAGTTTGACCCTGAGTTTGCGCTTGAGCGGGTGGAGATTCGCGCCAGCAGCGGCGGCAAGTATCTCGGGCTGACACTCAATATTTGGGCTACCAGCCGCACGCAGTTGGACGATCTGTACCGCGCGCTGTCCAGCCACCCCCTGGTCAAAGTCACTTTGTAGTTAAAGCCTGTGGACGCTTTAACCCTGATGGCCAAGGGGCGCTGCGACTATCTGCAGACCTACCATGCGATGCAGGCCCTCACGGCTGCGCGCACTGTGACCACGCCCGACCAAATTTGGCTGTGTGAACATGAACCGGTTTTTACCCTGGGCCTTGCCGGTCGCACGGAACATCTTTTGGCCACCGGCAGCACCCCCGTGGTACCCACGGACCGGGGCGGGCAGGTCACTTACCACGGACCGGGTCAGGTTGTGGCCTATCCGCTCATGGATCTCAAGCGCGCCGGTTATTACGTCAAGGAATACGTCTACCGCATCGAAGAAGCCGTGATCCGCACGCTGCGTGATTGGGGTGTCACCGGCCACCGCGTGCCGGGTGCACCTGGTATTTATGTCCGGCTGGATGATCCTGCAGGCCACGCCAAGTTGTCCGCAACGGGCGGTGCTGCCGCGCCGAATTTCGCCGGGTTAGGCAAGATTGCGGCGCTCGGGGTCAAAGTCAGTCGCCACTGCGCGTACCACGGGGTGGCGCTGAATGTGGCGATGGATTTGTCGCCGTTCGACGCCATCAACCCCTGCGGGTATGCTGGCCTGCGGACCGTGGACCTTTCTACAATCGGCGTGACTGTCGGCTGGGAAGAGGCCGCCGCCGCCTTGGGCCAGCGTTTGGCCGCCGGGCTATTACCCTGAGACCGCCATGGCATTGAGCACCCCGGTACCCGAGATACTTGCAGCCGCACCGCCGCACGACCCCAGCGTCAAGCAAAAGGCCGCAGCCAAGTTGGCCCGCATTCCGATCAAAGTCCAGGCGGCCGAAGTACTGAAAAAGCCCGCTTGGATCCGCGTCAAGGCCGCCAGCCAGAGTAGCCGTTTTCAAGACATTAAAAAAATCCTACGCGAAAACCAATTGGTCACCGTGTGCGAGGAGGCATCGTGCCCCAATATCGGCGAGTGTTTCGGCAAAGGAACCGCCACCTTCATGATCATGGGCGACAAGTGCACCCGGCGCTGCCCTTTTTGTGATGTGGGCCATGGCCGCCCCGACCCACTCAACCCCGACGAGCCCGCCAGCCTGGCCAAGACCATTGCCGCATTGCAGTTGCGCTATGTGGTGATCACCAGCGTGGACCGAGACGATTTACGCGACGGCGGTGCAGCGCATTTTGTCGCATGCATCGAGGCGATTCGTGCCGCCTCACCGGCTACCGAAATCGAAGTGCTGGTACCCGATTTCCGCGGCCGCGATGACCGGGCTTTGTCGATTTTGCGCACCGCTCCGCCGGATGTAATGAACCACAACATCGAGACCGTGCCGCGCCTGTACAAAGAGGCGCGACCCGGGTCGGACTACGCGTTCAGTTTGAACTTGCTGAAAAAGTTCAAGGCCTTGTTCCCCGACATTCCGACCAAGAGCGGCATCATGGTCGGATTGGGCGAGACCGATGAAGAGGTGCTGCAGGTTATGCGCGATATGCGGGCCCACGGCATCGACATGCTCACGATTGGCCAGTATTTGGCTCCTTCCAGCAGCCACCTGCCGGTTCGCCGCTACGTGCACCCGGACCAGTTCAAGGTCTTTGAAGCGCAGGCCTACGCCATGGGCTTCAAGCACGCTGCAGTGGGTGCCATGGTGCGCTCCAGCTACCACGCCGACGAGCAAGCCGGGCACGCACGCGCCTGAGTTATCGGCCGCGTAAGTACCGCCATCCCTGCGTCGCTAGGTGGACATGCAGGTACAGCCACAGCAGCGGATCGGAAACCGCATCCCACACATTGCCGCTGGGCAAACGCGTCAGTACAAAGAGCGCGATGGCCAAAAATGGCAGCGCATGAACCCAGCGGGCGGAGATTATCCACGCCGCAGCGGCACCGACGATCAGCACCACGCTAGCCAGCGGGCTGAAGCCCCAGCCATAGATGGATTGCTGCACCGGCAGCGCAGCAAAGGTGTCCAGCGCCAACACCCAGCCCAGCCCGATGCCGCACAGCACCCAGGGTAGGGGAATATGGTTGGTCGGCGTGGGCGTCCAGGGGTCGCTAAACCGCGCTTGCGGCCGGGTTTGCCGCCACAACCACAGGCTGCAGAGCAGGACGCTGGTCCAGCTGGGTGCGGCAAACGCGAGTTCCAGCCAGTACGCTGGCGACAGCGGGCCGGGAAGGGACGAAGCAATGCCTACACAAGCGGCCCAAGCCAGTCGCCAATGCGGCTGCAACACGTAAGCCACACGCCAGCCGGCTGCAGCCAACACCACGCCCCACAGCATGTGCACGCCAACCTGGCGCAGCGCAGCCTGCGGAAACACCGGGCTGTCCATGTCCAGCAAAGGCTGGAACCACTGGACCAATTCAGACGCGACCAACATACATCAGGGCTTGTGGGGAACGACCGCAAAACGCTGCCAGGCGATCTGGCGGCGCTGGTCGGTGTAGCTCAACCACACCTGCTGGTCGGCCCACTCCAGCGAGGGATAGGAGTATTCCGTGCCTGGGCCGCCCTGGGCCACGGTTGTCATGTGCTGCCACTGGCGTCCATCCACGGATGCACTCAGGTCCAGGATATGGCGGCCTTCGGAGGTGTTGTTGTGCGCCAGCAGCATCGTGCCGTCGGGCAGCCGCAGCGTGACGACCGAGGAGTCGGGGTTGGGCAGTTCCAGGTTGGGAGCATCCAGCCAATGCACGCCGGCATCGACGGTCTGGCTGACCCGGATGCGGCGTTGCGGACTGCCGTCGCGAGAAAAGGCCAGCCATTGGGTTTGGCTCAAGGGCAGCAGCGCGGGCTGCAACATTTGCTGGCTTTGCGCCATGCGGGTGATGCTGCGCATGCGGCCGTCTGCGTCAAAGCGCAGGGCGACCGGAAAACTCGGATGGCCCATTTCAAAGTAGGCGGGCAATACCATCCCGGCATCCTTTAGCGGGAGGGGCGTGCTGCGAACCAGGTGGCTGTAGTTCCACAGCCAAGACAGCGGTAGTACCTGCTGCACCTCAAAACCGTGGGGCTGGGCGATCGACTGCGTATCCCGCTGGCGCAGGTGCACGATGCGCGCCGCCGCCCAGCCGCCGAGTCCGGTGGCGACAACGAACAAGTGCACCCGCCCCTTGTTGTCCACCCAGGAAACCGGGTTACCCAGCCGGGTCGTGCCAAAGCCCAGGTCTTGCCGGCCCACGGCGTAGCGGGCCGGGCTCCAGCTGTCACTGCCGCGCTCTAGGTGGGCGCTGGCAATTTGAACGTCTGGAGCCGCTTCGCGGGAACCGGAGAACCAGAATGCCATCAGAGACCAGGGGTGGCTTTCGGGCATGACCAGCAGGTCGCAGGCGTGCGCGCTCAGGTCACCTTCGGGCATGGGGATATGGCCTTGCCCGGTGCGTACCAGTTGGGACGGGGTAGCTGCCGCTGCATGCACAAGGGCTTGGGCCGGCGGCAAAGGGGCATCGCGCCAGCCCAGTTCCACCGCCACCAAGACACAAAAGGCGAGTCCCGCAACCAAATAGCGCCGGATCCGGGGGAGGCTGTCAGCGGATGGACGCATGGCGCTGCTTATGGTGCGAGTGCGTCAGTTCCGCTGGCCAGCAAGCGGGCGTAGGCGCCGTTGGCCGCTGCCAGTTCTTCGTGGCTGCCCGACTCCACGGCGCGCCCG
>CANIRI010000063.1 GCA_947469815.1 Comamonadaceae bacterium
TCAACGCACCCATGCAGGGTACGGCGGCGGACCTGATCAAGCTGAGCATGGTCAAGGTGCAGCAGGTGTTGGATGCAGAGAAACGCGCCACCAGAATGATCATGCAGGTGCATGATGAACTGGTGTTTGAAGTACCCCAGACGGAGGTGGAATGGCTCCAAGTGGAGATACCCCGCTTGATGGCCGGGGTTGCCGCGCTCAAAGTGCCCTTGCTGGCTGAGATGGGCGTGGGCCCCAATTGGGACCAGGCCCATTAACGCGCCATACCCCCGCCACCGGCTGCAGGCCCGCGCCTTTGCTTTAATGTCTGCCCTTGCTACGGTCGTTGGCAGGCCTTTTGAATAATTCTTCCGATGAAAGAGATTGGGATCATGGATACAAAGATTGATGCGACTTCGGCACCCGATTCCACCAGTGCCCCTAGCCGGCGCGAAGCCATGAAGCTGGCCGCTTCGGTGGGCGTGGGCCTGGGTTTTGCAGCGGCCGTGTTGCCGGTCCAGGCGCAATCGGTCATTCACACGTCTGCTGACGGCTTGCAGGCCGGTTGGGTGAATATCGATGTGGCCGGTTTCGCCATGCGCGCCTACCGGGCCGCCCCTGCGGGGCGCAGCAACCTGCCCGTGGTGATGGTGGTACCGGAAATATTCGGCGTGCATGAACATATCTGCGATGTCACCCGCCGTCTCGCACACCAGGGCTATCTGGCCATTGCGCCCGACCTGATGCAGCGCCAGGGTGACCCCTCGACCATTGGCGAGGTGGCAAAAATCATTTCCGAAGTGGTGTCCAAAGTGCCGGACGTTCAGGTCATGCAGGATCTGGACGCCACATTCGATTGGGCCACGCGCAACGGCGGCGACATCAAGCGTGTGGCCATCACCGGCTTTTGCTGGGGCGGGCGTATCGTGTGGATGTACACCGCGCGCCAGACCCGGCTGCGCGCCGCTGCGGCCTGGTACGGCCAAGTCAACGGCAAGCGCGGGCCGCTCACGCCTACGCAGCCGGTTGATTTGATGCGCGACCTGCACGCGCCCACACTGGGCTTGTACGGTGGTGCCGATACGGGTATCCCGGCGGAACATGTGGACATGATGCGCGCAGCCTTGCAATCCCGTTCCGACGCGGCCCAGGACAGCGTGATCCATGTGTATCCCGATGTACCCCATGCTTTTCATGCCGACTACCGGCCCAGTTACCGCAAAGAGGCGGCGCAGGATGGATGGGCGCGCATGCTGGCCTGGTTCCGGCAATATGGAGCGGCTTAAGAAGCGCGTGGTGTGATCCCGTTATGACCCTGTTAGCGATTGTTTTGGGCACCTTGTGTGCCGGTATTGGGAGCGTCTGGTTGGCGGCAGCGCTCAGCTTCGGCGTCTTGGCGCGCTACACCCAGCACATGCTCAGTCTGTCCGCCGGTGCGCTATTGGCAACGGCGTTCATGCATTTGTTGCCTGAGGCTTTTGAGAGTGGTGCCGAGCCGCATGACCTATTCCCCATCTTGCTGGTGGGTTTGGTGTTTTTCTTTTTGCTGGACAAAGCCGAGCTCTGGCACCACGGGCACGAACATGGCGAGTCAGGCCATCAACACGGCACGCAGCACCACGATGACGCGCACCACGACCATGACGACCATGAGGCGCACGGGCATGCACACGGCAATCACCAGCACGCCCCGGTGACCGGCAGCTGGGCGGTCTTGGCTGGCGACAGCGTGCACTGCTTTGGCGATGGCGTGTTGATCGCTTCAGCCTTTATGGCCGACTTGCGCTTGGGTGCGATCGCCGCCATCGCGGTGCTCGCCCATGAAGTACCGCACCACATGGGTGACTTGATGGTCTTGCGTGCTGGCGCTTCCAATAAGCGCATGGCGCTGGTCAAAGTCTCATTGGCCGGTGCGGTGACAACCCTGGGCGGGCTGGTGGGTTTCTGGCTGGTGGCCCAGTTGGAAGATGCCTTGCCGTATTTTCTGGTGGTGGCTTCGGCCAGCTTCATGTATGTCGCGCTGGCGGATTTGATTCCGCAGTTGCAAAAACGCCTGAGCGCGGCCCAGACCGCTGCGCAAATCGCCTGGCTGCTCGCGGGTGTGGGTTTGGTCACGGCGGTGAGCGCGCTGGCACATGGCGGGCACTGATAGGAACGTGTGCCCATGATTGTGTTGATGCGTAGAGGGGTGGGGGCGCTGTGCGCCGTGGCCTTGACCGCCTGCAGCCTGACCATGCCCCCGTCTTCCGTCACGGCACCCGCCCCGGTCGATTGGAACGCGCCGCTGCCGCACGGGGGCAGCCTCACCGACCTGCGGGAATGGTGGAAGGCGCAGAACGATCCCATTCTGGTGGCCTTAATCGATGGCGCCCAGGCCTTGAGCCCCACGGTTGCCGTGGCCCTGAACCGGGTGGAAACGGCCCGCGCCAATGAGGCCACTGCGCAAGCCGCGTTATTGCCTGGCGTCACGGCTGGCCTATCGGCAGGGCGCTCGGTGTCCCTGCCTGCGACCCCGGCTGCGACCAGCACGGCTGTGACCCTGCAAACCAGCTGGGAAATCGATGTGTTTGGCGCGGCGCGTGTTGCCCGCGTTGCGGCCGCTGGCCAAACCCAGGGCAGCCAGGCCCAGTGGCACGACGCACGGGTATCGGTTGCGGCCGAAGTGGCCAGCACCTATTACGCGCTGGCGCATTGCTGGAAAGTCCACGCGCTGGCCGAGCAAGACCTGGCCTCGCGCCAGCGCAGCCGCGACATCAGCACACGCAGCCTGCAGGCTGGCATGCTCGCACCCGCAGCCTACGCCCAGGTACAGGCGGAGGTGGCGCAAAGCCAATTGCGTTTGATCCAACAAAGCAGCCAGTGTGATTTGCATACCAAGGCCCTGGTGGCGCTCAGCGGCGAGGACGAAGCGTTGGTGCGAAGTGTCATGCGCGGCTTGGTGCTACCGGACGACCTCACCGGCTTTTCAGTCACCCGGATACCGGCGCAAGCCCTGGTGCAGCGGCCCGATGTTTTCGCGGCCGAGCATGATGTGGCGCTGGCCAGTGCCCAGATTGGCCGCGCCAAAGCCAGACGCTGGCCCGGGCTGAGCCTGGGCGGCTCCGTCGGCGCTTTGCGCTATGGAAGCGCGGGCGTGGATACCGATATCACCACCTGGTCCTTCGGCCCCTTGGCGCTGACGCTACCCGTTTTTGACGCCGGACAACGCGCCGCGATGGTGGACGCGGCGACCGCCGATTACGTGGCCGCCGTGGCCAGCTACCGCGCCAAAGTGCGCCAGGCGGTGCGGGAAGTCGAAGAGGCGCTGGTGGTACTGGACAGCACCGTGCAACGCGAGACGGACACCCGCGCGGTGCACGATGCGCGGCTCCAAAACCTGGGCGCTGCCCAGAACCGCGAACGCAACGGCTTGGCCAGCGCCCTTGAAGTGGAAGAAGCCCGCCGCGCTCTGTTGGCAGCGCAGGCCGATGTGCTTTCGCTGCAACTGGAACGCAAGCGCGCCTGGGTTGCCCTGTACCGCGCCGCCGGTGGCGGCTGGGAGCGTCCCGCGCCTGAGCCAGCACCCCAGCCGTGAAGCCCTTTGATGAAAGTCCTGTGATGCCATTTTTTCGCCGCATGTCCCTCAAGTTCTACGCCCTGGCCGCCGTGTTGCTGCTGGCGCTGGCGGGTGCGGGCTTTTATGCCTTGCGCCCCGGCAGCAGTGCCCAAGCCACGGGTGCGGATGTGTCCCGCGCGGCGGCAACGCCGGTCGCGGGCGCACCGGCAGCGGCTGGTAATGGCACAGCCAAAGCGGCCTTGACGGTCAGCACCGTGCTGGTCAAGCCGGTGAACCTGGCCCAGAATTTTTCTGCCAATGGCGGGGTGTACGCGTGGCAGGAAGCCGGTGTGGGCGCCGAGGTGCAGGGCTTGCGGGTCAATGATGTTCGCGTTGATGTGGGCCAGTCGGTGCAGCGCGGCCAGGTGCTGGCTACTTTTGCAGCCGACGGCGTGCTGGCAGATATAGCCGTGGCGCGTGCCGGCGTGGCCGAGGCGCAGGCCAACGCCAACGAGGCGCAAGCCAATGCTGATCGCGCCCGTAGCCTGCAAAACACCGGTGCTTTGAGCAACCAGCAAATCCAGCAGATGCTGACGCTGGAGCAATCGGCCCGCGCCCGGCTGGATTCGGCCAAGGCGGCACTCGATGCGCAACAGGTGCGCCTGAAACACACCCAGGTGGTCGCTCCCGACAGCGGCACCATCGTCCAGCGCAATGTAGCGGTGGGTGCCGTGGCCGGGCCGGGTGATTTGTTCCGCCTGATACGGCAGGGGCGGCTGGAATGGCGTGCTGAGGTGACCTCGAGCGAATTGGCCCGCGTGCAACCGGGCGCTGAGGTTTTCGTGACCGCCCCGGGCGGCGCAGTGGCGCGCGCGCGGGTGCGCATGATTGGCCCCACCGTGGACGCGCAAACCCGCGCCGGGCTGGTGTACGTGGACTTGCTGGGTATGCGCGAGGGAGAAAAGCTCGCGTTGGGTGCGGCCTTCAAACCCGGCATGTTCGCCAAGGGCGATTTTGTTTTTGGTAACTCCAGCGCGCTGACGATTCCGCAGCAGGCTGTGGTGGTGCGCGATGGTTTCAGCTACTGCTTTGTGGTCGGTACGGATGGCCGCGTGGCCCAGCGCAAGATCAGCGTGGGCCGGCGCAGCAGCGCCCAGGACGGCGGCGTGGTGGAGGTGCTGAGCGGCCTGGAGCCCGGCGCGCAGGTGGTCGCTGGCGGCGCGGGCTTTTTGAATGACGGTGATCTGGTCAAAGTGGTGCAAGCCGCTGCGGCCCCGTGAAGGTTTTAGCGTGAACTTTTCCTCGCTGTCGATCAAGCACCCGATCCCGGCGATCATGCTGTTCGCTTTACTCAGTCTGGCGGGCTTGCTGTCTTTCCGTGGCAATGTGGTGCAGGATTTTCCGGACATCGAACTGCCGATGGTGACGGTGAGTGCCAGCCTGCCCGGCGCGGCCCCGGCGCAACTCGAGACCGAGGTCGCCCGCAAGATTGAAGATGCGGTGGCCACGCTGGCGGGCGTCAAAAATGTCTACACCACGGTACTGGACGGCTCGGTCACCACCACCGTGGAGTTCGCGCTGGAAAAGTCCATTCCCGAGGCCGTCAACGATGTGCGCGACGCAGTCGCCGGGGTGCGTGCCGACCTGCCGGGCGAGATGCGCGACCCCACGGTATCCAAAGCATCCACCGCCGGGCGCGTGGTACTGACCTACACCGCGCAGCCTGCAGCAGGCTCCAACTGGGATGCCGAGGCGGTGAGTTGGTTTGTGGATAACACGGCGTCGAAACGGCTGCGCGAGGTACGCGGTGTGGGCGCGGTGAAGCGGGTGGGTGGCGTGAGCCGCGAGGTGCGGGTGGAATTGCACCCGGACCAAATGGCGGCCTTGCGGGTGTCAGCCCTGGATGTATCGCGGCGGCTCAAATCGGTACAGCAGGACGCGCCCGGCGGACGCGGTGACGTGGGGGGCGCGGAGCAATCGGTGCGCACCATTGCCACCGTACAGACCGCAGAGGACCTGGCGCTCCTGGACATCCCCTTGGCCGATGGCCGCAACGTGCGTTTGGGCCAGGTGGCCAGTGTCAGCGACACGGTGAGCGAAGCGCGTTCGCTGGCGACCATCAACGGCAAAACGGTGGTGGGTTTTGAAGTCTTCCGCACCAAAGGCGCCGGCGAATTGGACGTGGCCCGGGGCGCGCGCGCCGCAGTGGCGGAGTTACAGGCCGCGCATCCGCAGGTGCTGCTCACGCAGGTGATCGACAACGCCCGCCCGGTGCAGGAGAACTTTGAAGGCTCCATGGAGTTACTCTACGAAGGCGCGGGTCTGGCGGTTCTGGTGGTGCTGATTTTTCTGCGCAACTGGCGCGCCACCTTGGTGGCCTGCGCCGCCTTGCCTTTGTCGGTGATACCCACGTTTTTGGGTTTGCAGTATTTCGGCTACACGCTGAATACCGTGACGCTCTTGTCATTGGCCTTGGTGGTGGGCGTGCTGGTGGATGACGCGATTGTGGAGATCGAGAACATCGAACGCCACTTGCGCATGGGCAAGTCGCCCTACCAGGCGGCGATGGAAGCGGCAGAAGAGATCGGCATGGCCGTGATTGCCACCACCTTTGCGTTGGTGGCGGTGTTTCTGCCCACGGCTTTCATGGGCGGCATACCGGGATTGTTTTTTAAGCAATTCGGCTGGACTGCGGTGCTGGCGATTCTGGCTTCGCTGCTGGTGGCGCGCTTGCTCACACCCATGATGGCGGCCTACATCCTGCAGCCCCATGTCCCGCGCGCGGATGGCCAAAACGACGACCCGGATGGCCGGGTGATGCGCACCTATCTGGCCGTGATGCGCTGGTGCCTGCGCCACCGGTTGGTGACGGCCATCGGGGCGGGTCTGTTCTTTATCGGATCGATTTCGCTGGTCCCCTTGTTGCCCACTGGTTTTGTGCCTGCGGCCGACCGCAACCAGACCCAGGTGACGATTGAGCTGCCCCCGGGCAGCACGCTGGCCGAGACGGCGCGCGCCACCGAGGCGGCGCGGCGCTTGATCATGGAGGTGCCGCACACGGTGGCGGTATTCGCCTCGGTGGGCGGCGGCTCCAGCGGCGACGCCTTTGCGCCGGGTGCGGCGGCTGAGGCGCGGCGTGCAGTACTGACGATTACCACCGTGGCCCGGCAGCAGCGCCCGGAAAAAATGACCGACATCGACGCCGCCTTGCGCGCCCGTTTGCGCGAGTTGCCGGGTGTGCGCGTCAATGTGGGTCCGCCCGACACCGGCATCAAGATGCAGCTGGTGCTCAAGAGCGAAGACCCGCTGGCCCTCACCGCTGCCGCGCAACGCGCTGAGCGTGAACTGCGCACCATTCCCGGTGTGGGCAATGTGAGTTCCAGCGCCTCGCTGGTGCGCCCGGAAATCATCGTGCGGCCGGACATGGTCCGCGCGGCCGATTTGGGGGTCACGGCGCAGGCCATTGCCGAGACCGTGCGCGTGGCCACCGCCGGGGATTACGACACTGCCTTGGCCAAGCTGAATTTGGCGCAGCGCCAGGTGCCGATTCTGGTCAAGCTGCCCGACGCAGTGCGCGCCGATCTGGGGGCGCTGGAGCGGCTGACCGTGCCCGGAAAAAACGGCCCGGTACTGCTGGGCAGCGTGGCCAGCCTGAGTATGGAAAGCGGACCTGCGCAAATCGGTCGCTTGAACCGCAGCCGCAACGTCACGCTGGATGTGGAGCTGGGAAGCCGCACCTTGGGTGAGGTTAACACCGAGTCACGGCGACTGCCCAGCCTGAAAAATCTGCCGCCAGGTGTGTCGATTGCCGAACTCGGCGACGCCCAGGAAATGCAGGCCTTGTTTGCCAGTTTCGGCATCGCCATGCTGATCGGTATCTTGTGTATTTACGGCGTGTTGGTTTTGTTGTTCAACGACTTCATGCAACCGGTGACGATTCTCGCGGCCTTGCCGCTGAGCATCGGCGGCGCGTTTATTTTGTTGCTGCTGACCGGTAAGGCGCTGTCCATGCCGACCATGATTGGCCTGATCATGCTGATGGGTATCGTGACCAAAAATTCGATATTGCTGGTGGACTACGCCATCCTGGCGCGGCGCGCCGGTATGGACCGCTTTGAGGCCCTGGTCGACGCCTGCCACAAGCGCAGCCGCCCCATCGTGATGACCACCATCGCCATGGGCGCGGGCATGATGCCGCTGGCCTTGGGCTGGGGTGCAGACCCGAGTTTCCGCTCACCGATGGCGGTGGCGGTGATCGGCGGCTTGGTGACCTCCACGCTCTTGAGTTTGCTGGTGGTGCCGGCCGTTTTCACTTACATCGACGACACCCAGAAACTGTTCGGTAGGCTCATTGCATGGCTGCGCGCGCGCTAAAGTGAGCGCCATGATGCCGACGTGGGTCTTGTTGTTCTCCGCCTCGATGTGGGGCTTGAGTTCGCTGCCTCTCAAAGCCTTTGCCGAGTACGGTTTGTCCGGCCCGCTGCTGGCGGGCCTTGCTTTTGGATTTGCCGGTGTGTTGGGCTTGCCGTTGCTGCTGCGCGAGTACACGCAGTGGCGCCGTAGCCTGGCGATGCTGGTGCTGCTGGCCCTGGTCGGTGGTTGGGGAAATACGGCCTATGTCACTGCCTTGGTCCAGGGTGAGGTGGTGCGGGTCATGCTGCTGTTTTATTTGCTGCCGGCCTGGTCGGTGCTGGGCGGGCGCATATTTTTGGGCGAGCGGATTTCACTGCGCAGGGGCAGTGCGGTGGCCTTGGCCATGGTTGGGGCATTTTTGGTGGTGGGCGGTTTTGCTGCCTTCGATGCGCCGCTGAGCTTGGCCGATGTGATGGCGGTCACGGCGGGGCTGGCGTTTGCGGGGAACAACATCATTGCGCGCCAATCCCAAGAGATTCCCACGGCCAGCAAGACGGTGGTGGTGTTTCTGGGTTCCGCGCTGCTGGCCATGCCGCTGACGCTGTGGGTCAGTGGCAGCGATGCTGCCGCTGGGCTGTTGGGTTTGACGCCCGAGGTGCTGGGCTGGCTGGCTGCCTATTCCCTCGGCTGGCTGGCGCTGGTGACAGCGACCTGGCAATGGAGCGTGAGCCGCATGGAGGCCGGACGTGCCGGCGTGCTGTCGATTTCCGAGTTGGTGGTGGCGCTGCTTGTGGCCACGCTGGTGGGGGGCGAGACCATGACCCTGCTGGAATGTGTGGGCGCGGTGGTGATCGCGCTGGCGGCCATTCTGGAAGCGACTGACAGCACCGTTACATCGCCGCCGGCAACGCTGCCCTAGCCAAAAAAAACCCCCGGACTGTGCCGGGGGTCAGGGGTAGTGGGGAAAGCCAGCGGGCTTAGCCCGCAAGCCCCCTGCAGGGTCTTAGCCCGCTAGTGAGTAACCGAATGCGACGACCGCCACGCCGGCAAGCAGGGTGACATAAGGCAGCATCCCGGCTTGGTTTTGGATGTCGGCTGATTCGTGCAAATCATCCGCAGTACCGGCTGGGAATACGCCGCCGTCCTCCACATAGTGGCGGTACAGGAACACCGGAATCACCAGCGCCGCAACGACCAAGCCGGTCATTAACGTTCCGGCACCCCAGACATTCGCACCCATGCCCATCAAGAACGCATTCACAAATGCCAGCAGTGCACCAACCGCCAGCAACCAGCCGGCCGCTTTGTAGGGGCGTTCCCAGTTGCTGCGGTCCATGCGGTGTATCCAGCCCGCGTTCAGGTTCAGGAAGTTGAAGATGATGTAGCCCACGTTGGAGGCGGCCAGCACAAACACATAGTCCGACAGCATGAGCAGGATCAGGTTAAAGCACAGGTCGGTCCACATCGCGGCAGTGGGTGCGCCATGCTCGTTGACTTTGCTGAGGTAGCGTGGCAACCAGCCGTCTGCAGACGCCTGGTACAGCGTGCGCGACGAGCCCGCCATGGATGTCATGATCGCCAGCACCAAAGCCAGAATCATCATGGCAATCAGCACGTTGGTGATGACCGGGCCGGCTCCGATGATGCGGGCCATGGCCGATGCAACGCCCATACCCGAATAAATATCGGGAGCCAAGATGCCGTCGTACACCGCGTTGGTGACCGCGCCATCTGCTCCGACCACGGGTTGTGTCACGACATTGCCAAGTCCGAAATAGCCCTGGAAGGCCAGCGGTACCAAAACAAACACTGCAATACA
>CANIRI010000064.1 GCA_947469815.1 Comamonadaceae bacterium
CAGGTCCACCGCAAAGAACTGCGCCCCGCCGACAACGAACGCCGGTTTCCACTGGCTGCCTGAAGGAGTCCTATGAGCGCATCCACTGCCGCCACGTCAAGCTTGGCTTTCACGCAGCACAGCAACCTGGTTCCTTTGCCTTACCGGCAGGTCAGCGTGCAGCCCTACGCCGGTGCCATGACGGCTGCGGCCATCAGCGCGCACTTCATGGGCCGCGAGGCCTACCGGCGAACCAACTTCATCGTGCTGCACCGGGGTGACGTGCGCAACAGTCCCCTGGCCGTGATCGCCATTGCCCGCACCAACGACAAAGACCTGTTTTCACCCATTACCGAAGTCGAAGTACTCGCGCTCCCGGACGACTGCGTATTCGCCCAAGACGCGCAGACCGACTGTGCCAACCGTTCTGCCCTTGCCGAGCTGGCGCACCGGTCGGGCGCTGGGAAACAGCAGACGCTGGTTGCCTGGGGCCTGTATGACCATGTGAATTTCATACACCACCCGGATCCGCTGCTACTCCGTATTGTGGAAGTCGCTCCGCCCGAACCTGCCAAGCTCTTCGATCTGGTGCGGCATGTGCTCAGCTACGCGGATCTGCCTGCCATTCGGATTGTGCTGGAGCGTATCGACGTGGCCCAACTTGCCCGCAGTTGCCCGGCAAAGGAATACCTGGTGCCCTGCCGCAGTGGCGGCTTGGATGACCTGGGTGCGCCGGTGCATTTTCTGGACGAGCGCCCCGCCGAGCGGCGCGACTGGGTGCTGGTCGGTTGCGAGCGCAGTTTGCAGTTCCACCGCCACTATTACGGTGACGAGCCACCACGCGTAGAAATGTGTCCGCGCCAAATCGCCGGTGCGCGCAGCGAGCCGACTCTGCTCAAGTGTTGTCTCTTGGAGTTTGATATTGAGCAGAACGGCCAGGTGATGACCGTCCCCTGGGGAACCGATTTGGTCATGGTGGAGCGCGCGCTCAAGCAGCTCACCGGCGATCCAGCGGCAGTGCAAGGGGCACCGCATGCTGGATAGCCACTGGGGTGATATCGCGGTGATTGCCGAGTTGCGTCGACAGCGCACGGCCGGGCCCCGTGAGCACGGCATGACGATGATCATTGATACCGGCTTGGGTGTGGCCGCAACGGCCGATTTGCTGGAAGTGGCCGGTGATTACATTGATGTGTGGAAGCTCAGTTTCGGCACCTCTGTGTTCGTACGGCCCTCCGTGCTGGAACGTAAATTGGAGCTGATCAATTCCAAAAACATCCTCAGCTGTCCTGGTGGCACCCTGATGGAAGCAGCGATCCTGCAACACCCCAGCCATGCTTACATGCGACGCGCGGTGGATGTGGGTTTTAAGGCGGTGGAAATTTCTGATGGCACCATTGAGATGTCGGCCTTCCAGCGCAAAACTGCGATTGATGCAGCACTCAGCGCGGGCTTGGTCACGATCACCGAGGTCGGCAAAAAAGATCCCAAGGCCCAGCCCAGCATGCGGGCCCTTGCCGAGCAGGCTCGGCGCGATCTCGAATGGGGTGCGCGTTGGGTGGTGGTGGAGGGCCGTGAATCGGGTACCTGTGTCGGTCCTTATGACGATGAGGGCAATAGCGATGTGGCCTCTTTGGAAGTCTTTGCCCAGGTCCTGGGCGATCAAGTTGATCGGGTGATATGGGAGGCGCCGCTCAAGCACCAGCAAACCGTTTTGATCGACCGTTTCGGATTGAACGTGGGCTTGGGCAACATACCGCCGGACCGCGTGCTGGCCCTGGAAGCTTTGCGCTTAGGTTTGCGATTTGAAACACTCAAGCCTTTGGCCGACGCGCTGCGCCGATCCAGCCAGGGCTCACCCGATCTGTATGAGGCGGTTTTGATAGGAAACGCTATCGACGGTCGCGCCAGTTTGATTCGTCCGCCCTACGCTATGCCGCAGGTGACTTTGGGCTCGCAGAGTGATGAGCGGCACTGAGCCCAGCGCAGCGCGCGTACTCGAGGTCGGGGGTCGTCTCCAAGGCGGCCCAGGTAGTGCACTGGTCGCGCGTGCTTTTGCTGAAGAACTGCGCCACCAAGCCGGCCTGTCCCAAGCGATCGGGCTTGTCGATCTGGCGTATGTGCTGGCGAACACCGAGGCCGGTCACATTCCGGCGCAGGAGGGTGGGCAATTACTGCGTGCCTTGCTGGAATTGCAGCAGCACAGCCTGATCCTGTATCCGGCGCTCGGCGACCTGTACACCAATCGGGAAGCGTGGCTGTATAGCCATACCCCCGCCACCGCCTGGTTGGGCTGCGGGCGGGCGCGCCGCGAAGCGACTACCACGGCGTTCCACCTGCACGTCTGCGACGTTCTACGGGCATTGGCAGTACAACTGCTTGCATTGGGGCAGGAAATTGTGCTGGTGGCGCAGCGGGAGGCCGGCACCCTGGTGGCGGACTACACCTACTTGCAGGCTGGACAGCCCACCACATTTGGACATTACCTGCTGGGCTTCGTTGGCCCGCTGTTGCGTGACCTGGGGCGTGTCCAGGCCTTTCACGCCCGTTTTGACGCATCACCCGCTGGCTGCGGCAGCACCAACGGCTCGCCCTTGGCCCCGGACCGCCAACGGGTGGCCGAGTTGCTGGGATTTGCCGGTCTGGTCGCGCACGCACGCGACGCCATGTGGCAAGCCGATGGTCCAATTGAGGGCATGGCCGCTGTGGTGGCGGCCTTGGTCAACATGGACCGCCTGGCCGAAGATCTCATGGTTTTTGCAAGCGCCGAGTTTGGCGTTGTGACCTTGGCCGACGGCGAGTCACGCGCCAGCAAGATCATGCCGCAGAAAAAGAACCCCTTTGCGCTGGCTTATGTACGGGCGAGCGCCAACCAGGCTATTGGTTTGCAGGCAGCGTTGGCTGCATCGGGACGCACCCCGACCGGGCAAATGGACAACCGCATGCTGGCCTATGGTGAACTGCCACGTGCGATCGATCTGGCTGCGGGAGCGGCTGAATTGATGCGCAGCGTATTGGCTGGCTTGCAGGTTAATCGGGACGCGGCAGAGCAGACGCTGCAGCGCAGCTTTGTGCTGGCGACGGACCTGGCCGAGTCGCTGGTGCGACATGCCCATGTGGACCCGCGCGCCGCGCACACGGTCGCAGGGCGACTCGCCCGTTTGCTGCACGACAGTGGGCGTGCGCCGCAATCGCTGACCCCACACGATATCGCCCAGGCCAGCAGCGCATCGGGTGGTCCATCGCTTGTGATCAGTCCGGCTGCCTTGGCCCAAGCGCTTGACCCGCGCAGCGCCATTGCCCAGCGCACCGGTGAAGGCGCTGCCGCACCCGCTGCCTTGGCGCAGATGCTGGCGCACTATGGCGCGCAACTCGGTGAGGCTGCCACATGGTGTGAAGCCGAGAACCAAAGGAAATCGCTAGCCCAAACGGCATTGCTCGATGCCGTCCGCCGTACGGTGGAGCCGCAGACATGAGCGCCGCGACCATGCAGGATTCGGTAGTTTTTGGCAGCCTGTGGAGCCAGTCATCGGTGCATGCGCTGTTTGCCGAAATTCCGCGTACCCGCGCCTGGCTGGAGATCGTGGCGGTGCTGGCTGAGGTGCAGTCCGAGTTCGATCTGATTCCTGCCGATTCAGCACGCGCCGTTGCCGCCTGCTGCCGAAGCCTAACGGTTGACGCCGCGCTGCTGGAGGAATTCCGCGCCGGACGCGAGGCCAGCGGCCACTCCATGCAGGGCTTGATACGGTTGGTGCAGGCGCGACTGGAGCCGCAGCATGCCCAATGGGTGTATGCCGGTGCCACCGTGCAGGACGTTACCGACACATGGACCATGCTGGTGCTGCGTCAGGTGCACAAGGGGTTTGAAGAGCAACTGGTAGCGCTGGACCGTGTGTTAGCGGCACTGGCCGCGCGCCATCGCGACACCGTGATGGTGGGCCGTACCCATGGCCAGCAGGGCCTGCCGATTACCTTTGGCTACAAAGTGGCGGTCTGGCTGGTTGAGCTGCGCCGGCATCGCCAACGTCTGCTGGAAGTAGGCAGTCGCAGCCACACCGCGCAACTGTGTGGCGGCGTGGGCAGCGTCGCCTCGCTGGGGCCGCGCGGCCTGGAGGTACAGGCCCGATTCGCGCAGCGTTTGGGTTTGACGGCTCCGGCTATTTCCTGGACGAACAGCCGCGACGTGTATGCTGAATGGGGCAACCTGCTGACAATGCTCAGCGGTACCGCCGACCGCATCGGCCATGAGGTCTACAACCTGCAGCGCAGCGAGATCGCCGAGCTGCGCGAGGGCTTGGTGCCGGGTACGGTGGGCAGCATCACCATGCCGCACAAGCGCAACCCCGAGATCGCCGAGCATCTGGGAACGCTGGCCCGTCTCACCCGGCATCTCGCTGCCGCGCTCAATGAGGGCTTGGTGCACGACCATGAGCGCGACGGCCGCGCCTGGAAAACCGAATGGCATGCCCTGCCGGAGGCAACCATGATGACTGCCCGGGCGCTGGAACTTCTGCTGACCATGTTGGAAGGTTTGGAGGTCGATGCTTTGCGCATGCGCGCTAACGCGGAATCCACCGGCGGCTTTGTGCTGTCCGAGGCTTTCATGCTGGCACTGGCGCCCATGCTCGGGCGCGATGCAGCGCACCGCTTGCTGTACCAGTTGTCGCTGGACGCCCAAGCCTGCGGCCAGACTTTTGCCCAGGCGGTTCGCGCTGACGCCACCATCAGCGCGCATCTGGCGGCCGCTGATGTTCACGCCTTGCTCGACCTGGGCCGCCACACCGGCCAATGCGCTGCCATGGTGGACAGAGTGTTGGTGGGCGCTGCATGAAGGCCCACTTGTTCGATCGCCTGGATGCCTTGCCGCGTGAGCGGCTTGCGCTGCTACCCACGCCGCTGAGCCCGGCTGCGCAACTCGGGACCGCCATCGGGCTGCCCGGTTTGTGGATCAAACACGACGAGTTAATCGGTTTTGGTTTTGGTGGCAACAAGGTGCGCGGGCTGGAATTGCTATTGGCCGATGCCCGCGCCCAGGGTGCCGATGTGTTGGTAACCGGTGCCGGTGCGCAGTCCAACCACGTGCGGGCCACTGCTGCTGCTGCGGCGTATGCGGGCATGGACACGCATGCCGTGTACTGGGGTGAACCCCCGGCAGCCGTCGAGGGCAATTTACTGCTGACGCGCATGCTCGGTGCCACCACCACATTCACTCACAGCAACGATCGCAGCCAGCTCGATGGCGCGATTACCGCTGTGGCCGCAGATCTGCGTCAGGCAGGACGCTGCCCTTACAGCATTCCGCGCGGCGGGGCGTGTGCGCTGGGGGTTTTAGGGCATGCCCTGGCCGCACGGGAACTGTTAGCGCAGTGCCGCGCATTGGGTCTGTTTCCCACCCGCGTGCTGATGGCCGTGGGTTCCGGCGGAACACTGGCGGGTTGGTTGCTGGGTTCGGCCGCGCTGGGCGCGCCTTGGCGCGTTGAGGGTGTGACGGTCAGCCGTCCGGCAGACGAGGCGCGCGCCCGGGTTCTGGAGCTGGCGACGCAAGCCGCAGCGCTGCTGGGTCAGGCACCCATGGTGCATGCGCAGCACGTGCGGGTACACGACGGTTTCATTGGTCCGGGCTACGGTATTCCCAGCCCGCAGGGGCAGGCCGCCATTGCGCTGGCGGCGCGCCAGCAGGCTGTTTTTTTCGACCCCACTTACACCGGCAAAGCCTTTGCCGGTTTGCGCGCCCAGTGCGCCGACCCGACTTGGGCGCAGGCAGGTGCGGTGGTCTTCATCCATTCCGGCGGCGAGCCCGCGCTGTTTACCGGCCAAGGCCAGGGACTTGCAACATGACATCTTTGCTTCATTGGGGTCAAGCGGCCTTCAGCCCACGCCGTATTGCGTTGGTTGGCGCATCGGAGGAAAAAGGCAAGGCGGGCAAACTGCTGATGGACAACCTCCTAGGCAACCCAGACACGCAGGTGGTGCCCATACACCCAAGCGCCCAGCACATCATGGGTTTACCTGCGTTTGCCACAGTCGCGGCCGTGCCGCAGCCGGTTGACTTGGCGATTGTGGTCACCCCGGCTGGGAGCACGCCGGCCATCCTGCGCGACTGTGCGGCAGCACGGGTGCCGGTGGTGATGGTGCTCAGCGGCGGGTTTGCCGAAACCGGTACGGCAGGGGCAGCCCTGGAGCAGGAGCTGCGCGCTATTGCGCACGACAGCGGTATCCGTCTGATCGGCCCTAACTGCCTGGGCGTTATTGACAGCACGCAACAACTGAATGCGTCTATGGCGATGGGCATTCCGGCCAGTGGCGGGGTTGCCTTGTTCACCCAAAGCGGCTCCTATGCGATGGCGGCGTTTTCACGCTCGCAAGAGGGTGCTATTGGCTTTTCGAAGGTGCTGTCAGCGGGTAATAAGGCTGATGTGAACGAGGTCGACGCGGTGCGTTTTTTTGGCGCCGATCCAGCAACACGGGTGCTGGCGCTGGTTCTGGAGTCGGTCTCGGATGGGGCGGCGCTGGTGCAGGCTCTGCGCGCCGTGACCCCGCATAAACCGGTAGTCATACTCAAAACCGGACGCAGCCATGCCGGGCAGCGTGCGGCCAGCAGCCACACTGCGGCGCTGGCACAAGACTTCGCCATCACCCGCGCTCTTTTGCGTCAGGCCGGAGCCATATTGGTCGACGATGGGCTGACGCTGTTTGACGTCGCTGCTGCGCTGGACTGCCAAGGCGTCTTGCGCGGGCCGCGCGTTGCCATCATCAGCAATTCAGGCGGCACCGGCGTGGAACTTACCGATTTGTGTGAGGCCCAGGGTTTACAGGTGCCGCAGTTATCTTCCAGCTTGCAAGCGGCGATAGCGGCGCACCTGCCTGCCCACGGCAGCGCGGCCAACCCGATCGATGTGACCACGGCATGGGCGCGCTTTCCAGCTATGTACGGCCAGAGCATTCAAGCGCTGCTGGAGAGCGACGAGGTCGATGCCGTCATACCGGTCCTGCTTCAGCGTTCGGCCTTGGACGAGGGCGTGATCGACGCCGTGATTGCCCAGTCGCAACAGGCGCGCGCCAAAGGAATCGATAAACCCATTCATGTGTGCTGGGCTGCGCCCGCCCAGGCTGAACCGATGCGGCGCAAGCTGATGGCGGCCGGCATTCCCTGCCACGATTGGGCTGCACGCAGCGCGCGCGTGCTGGCGCATTGCCGCACCCCGATGCAATCGCCGCCAGTCACGGTTCCGCCCGCGCTGCCTTTTCCGGCGGCTTTTGATACCCACGCCTCGTGGCCTGAACCAGCGCAGCTGTTTGCGCAACTGGACGCCTGGAATTTGCCGCTGGCGGCGTACCGCTGTGTGGATGATGCGCCTGCGGCGGTTCACGCTGCGCGCGCGCTCGGTTTCCCGGTGGCGCTCAAAGCGATTCGAACGGGGCTTTTGCACAAGACCGAAGCCGGTGCCGTGCGCCTGAACCTGCCTGACGCAGATGCCGTCCTGCGGGCCTGCGTGGACTTTGACGCCCGCTTGGGCAAGGGTTCCGTTCTGGTGCAAGCGCAAGCCAATCCGGGGGTCGAGTTGATGTTGGGCGCGGTACGCGACCCGACGTTTGGCCCGGTCATGGTCTTTGGGCTCGGTGGAGTCTGGGCTGAGGTGCTGGGCGATGTGGTGATGCGCCTGTGCCCGCTGAGCCCAGCCGAAGTGGAACTGGCGCTTACCGAGTTGCGGGCGCAGGCTTTGCTGGATGGTGCGCGTGGCACTGAGCCGCTAGACCGGCACGCGTTGGCACAGCTGATTTCCCGTGTTTCCGAATGGATTGCGCGTGCGCCCTGGTGCCGCGAACTCGACCTCAACCCCGTGATTGCCCACGGATCCTCGTTTGTCATCGTAGATGCGCGTATGCGCGTAGAAAAGGAAAAACCATGAGCCACAGTACCAGCACCCCCACCCCCGTCAAAGACGATGCCGCCGATGAAATTGCGGCACTGATGGCGCGCGCGCGCGCCGCCCAGCAGGCTATTGACCATTACAGCCAGGAGCAGGTCGACGCCTTGGTATTGGCCGTCGGTTGGAGCGTGGTCAGTAACCGCGAGGCACTGGCACGCATGGCGGTGGACGAAGGTGGTTTTGGTAACTACGAGTCCAAGGTCATGAAGATCCGCAACCGCGTGATGGGCACCATCCGCGACATGCTGGGTCGCAAGACGGTGGGCATTGTGGAGGAGTTGCCTGAGCGCGGCATTGTCAAAATTGCCAAACCGGTGGGTGTGATTGCCGCGCTGATTCCGACCACCGGGCCCGACGCAACACCGCCGGTGAAGGCGCTGGCCGCACTCAAGGGTCGCAACGCCATCATCGTGGCACCCCATCCGCGCACTGCCAAAACCACAGCGTTGGCGGTGGAGTTGATGCGCAAAGGCTGTGCGCAGGTGGGTGCGCCGCAAGACCTGATACAGGTCATCCAACGCCCCAGCATCGGTAAGACCTCTTTGCTCATGAAACAGGCCGATTTGATTGTGGCGACCGGCGGTGCGGCCATGGTGCAAGCGGCTTACAGCACGGGCACGCCCGCATATGGTGTCGGTGTGGGCAACGCGGTGCATGTGATCGATGACAGCGGTGACCTGGAAGACGCCGCCGCCATGATCGCCCGGGCCAAAGTGTTTGATTTCGCCACCAGTTGCCTGGCTGACAACGCCATCGTGGTGGACGAGGGGGTCTATGCGGCGCTCATGGAAAAGCTCCAGGCCAAGGGCGGCTACCTGCTCAACGCCGCAGAAAAGACGCAGCTGCGCAAGACCATGTGGCCGCAACCTGATCAGCACATTCCGGTGATTGACGTTGTCGCTAAGTCGGCGGCCCATGTGGCCGGGCTGGCGGGCATCGCGCTGCCGGAGGGCACGGGGTTTCTGATGGTGGAGGAAGACGGTTTTGGCCCGGATCACCCGTTCTCGGGGGAGAAGCTGTCGGTTGTGCTCAGCGTGTACCGTTATCCGGCGGGGGATATCGATGCAGCGATTGCCATCGTCAACGGCATCACCAATTACCAAGGTCTGGGCCACACCTGCGGCATCCATACCGCCAATGATGCCAACGTAATGGCTCTGGCCATGCAGACTAAAACCGCACGGGTCATGGTCAACCAGGATTTGAACGAAGGCGCAGGCAGTCCGCGCAACGGCATGCCCTACACCCTGTCGCTATCCTGTGGGACCTGGGGTGGCAACATCACCACCGAGAACGTCAACGTGGGGCACTTCCTGAATTACACCTGGGTTTCGCGCCTGGTGGATGCCAAGGCGGCCCCGGTGACTGAAGAGGCACTGTTCGCGGGGCATTGGGCGGCGCACGGTAAAGACTGATGGCTGAACGCCTGCTCATCGTTGGCGGCGTGGCTGCGGGCACGAAGGCCGCTGCGACGGCGCACCGGCGCAACCCGCAGGCGCAGGTGGTGCTGTTGCAGGAGGAGGCCGAAATTTCTTATTCGGCCTGCGGCATGCCTTACCACCTGGCGGACGCACAACGCATCCCCCGTAGTAAGCTCATCGCACGCACGCCGCAGGCCTTTATGGATGATGGTATTGATCTGCGCACCGGTATGCGGGTTTTGTCGGTGGACGCGGCCACGCGGCGTGTGCGCGTATTGGATC
>CANIRI010000065.1 GCA_947469815.1 Comamonadaceae bacterium
AGCCCGGGCAGCGGCGGCGCGGCGGCCATGCCGACCCCCGGTGCATCCGCAGCGCCGGCACCCCCGGTGACCGTGACCACGGTCAAGGCAGAGATGAAAGACCTCGCGGTGCGGCTGCGCTCGCCCGGTGTGGTCACCCCGATCCGCACCGTGGACGTCAAGCCCCAGGTCAATTCGGTCATCACCAAGGTGAATGTCAAAGACGGCCAGTACGTGAAAGCCGGCGATCTGCTCTTCAGTCTGGACGCCCGTACCGAAGAGGCCAACATCGCCAAAGCGCAGGCCCAACTGGCCAAAGATTCAGCGGCGCTGGCCGATGCGCAACGCCAGCTCCGGCGGGCACAAGATCTGCTGGCGCGGCAGTTCATTTCGCAAGGTTCGGTGGATAGCAATCTGGCGTCGGTTGAAGGCTGGCAAGCAACCGTCAACGCCGACCGCGCTGCAATTGACGCCACCAAGGTGGCGCAGTCCTACGCCCGTATCAACGCACCGCAAAGCGGCCGCGTGGGCGTGGTCAACGTGAGTACCGGTTCAGCGGTGGAAGCCAATAAAACGGTGCTGGTCACCATCACCCAAATCAGCCCGATAGCGGTGACCTTCACCCTGCCCCAACGCAATATCGCAGACGCGCTGGCTGGGCTCCAGAAAGACGGCGCCCCTGTCACCGCCACCCTGCCCGACAACGGTGGTGTGTTCAAAGGCAAGCTGCAGTTTGTTGACAGCGTGGTGGACACCGCATCGGGTGTCGTCAAGGCCAAGGCCCATTTCAAGAACGAGGACGAGAAACTCTGGCCGGGCGCGTTTGTCGAAGTGCAACAGGTTTTGCGCGAAGTGAAGGACGCCGTGGTCGTACCGCAGACGGCTGTGATTTACGGCGCGCGCGGACCGACGGTCTATGTGGTGGAAAACGGCAAGGCCGTGGTGCGCCCCGTCAAGGTGCTGCAACCGCAAGGTGCGGAGGTGGCGGTCAGCGGCTTGGAAGCCGGTGAGACCGTGGTGCTGGAAGGCAAGCAAAACTTGCGGCCCGGCAGCGCCGTCGTGGAACGCGCCAAAGACAACAAGGACGGCCCGCAGGGTGCAGCCAGCGCCGCAGCGCCCGGTGCGTCCATGCCCAGCGCTACGGGTAACACCGCGGCGGGTGGCTCAGCCCCTTCCGGTAGCGCTGATCCGGCCGCCAAGCCCAAGGCTGCGCCATGAATTTTTCGGAAGTGTTTGTACGCCGTCCGGTGATGACGGTGTTGCTCAATGTCGCCATCGTGGCGGCAGGGGTGATCGGGTTCCACAATATTCCGGTATCGGCCCTGCCCAGCTACGACACGCCGGTGATCAATGTGTCGGCGTCTTTGCCCGGTGCGAATCCGGAAACCATGGCCACGTCGGTCGCACTGCCGTTGGAAAAACAGTTCCAGACGGTTCCCGGACTGCGCACCATCAGTTCCAGCAGCGGTTTGGGTAACACCTCGATCACGCTGGAATTCGACGAAGGCCGCGACATTGATGCAGCGGCTGTTGACGTGCAAGCAGCCCTGCTGCGGGCGCAGCGTTCGCTGCCGCAGGACATGACCAACCCGCCCTCTTACCGCAAGGTGAATCCGGCGGATGCCCCGGTGCTGTTCCTGTCCATGACCTCGCCCTCGCTTTCGCCGCAAGAGCTGCAGGACTACGCGGATCACCTGGTCACACCCACCCTCTCCACGGTGGACGGTGTGGCGCAAGTGAATATTTACGGCGCCAAACGCTTTGCGGTGCGGGTGCGTGTCAAACCCGACGCGCTGCTGGCGAGCAACATCGGCCTGGATGAGTTGAGCGCTGCCTTGCGTGCGGCCAATGTCAACACCCCGGTTGGCACACTGGATGGACCCAAGCAATCGCTGATCCTCCAAGCCAACAAACAACTGACGAATGCGCGTGATTTCGGCAATTTGATCATCAGCATGAAAGGCGGCTTCCCGGTGCGCTTGCGCGATGTGGCCAAGGTCGAAGACAGCATCGAAAACCTGCGCACCTGGGCGACTTTCAACGGCGACACATCGATCACGATTGCCATCCAGCGCCAACCCGGCGCCAACACGGTGAAAGTGGTCGACACCATACGCGCGAAGCTGCCCGAGTTGCAGTCGCAAATGCCGGCCTCGGTGTCGATGACGCCCATCAATGACCGTTCCGCATCGGTGCGCGAGGCCCTGCACGATGTGACCTTGACCCTGGCCGGCACGATTGCGCTGGTGGTCCTGGTGATTTTTCTGTTTTTGCGCCGCTTTGTCGCTACGGTGATACCGACGCTGTCGCTGCCCATCTCGCTGATGGGCGCGCTGGCCTTGTTGTGGGGACTGAATTACAGCCTGGACAATATTTCCCTCTTGGGCCTGACCCTTGCCGTGGGACTGGTGGTGGACGATGCCATCGTGGTGCTGGAAAACATCATCCGCCATGTGGAAAAAGGCGAAGAGCCTTTCAGCGCAGCCTTGCGCGGCGCGCGCGAAGTCAGCTTCACCATCATTTCGATCTCGGTCTCGCTGGTGGCGGTGTTCATCCCGATTTTTTTCATGCCCGGCGTGATCGGCTTGCTGTTCCACGAATTTGCGGTGGTAGTGGGCTTGGCCATTTTGGTCTCTGCTTTTGTGTCACTGACTCTGGTTCCCATGCTGGCCAGCCGGTTTTTGACCGACGAGGCACATAAGAAACCGCCCGGTGCACTGATTCGCCTGTTTGAGCGCGCCTTCAACGCGCTGCTGGGCGGATACGTGCGTGTACTGGACCTGGCCTTGCGCTGGCGCAAGTTGGTCTTGCTGATTGCGCTGGCCACCTTGGGCGGTACGGTGTACATGGTCAACGTAATACCCAAAGGGTTTTTTCCGGAAGAGGACATCGGCCAGATCATTGTCACCACCGAAGGCGGTGAGGATGTCTCTTTCGCAGCGATGGTGCAGTTGCAAGAGCGCGCGGCAGCCATCATCCGCAATGACGAGAACGTGGCTGCGGTGAACTCCTTCAACGGCGGCAGCAACAGCCAGAGCATTGGCCGTATGTTCATATCGCTCAAGCCCGCAGCTCAGCGGGTACCGGCCAAAAAAGTGATTGAAGGCTTGCGGCGCAAATTGCGCGCGGTTGCAGGCTTGAATGTGTTCATGCGCCCGGTGCAGAACCTGCAGCTCGGCGGACGCCAAAGCAAAGCGCAATACCAGTACATCATGCAAAGCCTGCGCCCCGAGGAGCTGGGCGGGTGGTCGGCCAAATTGCAGGAAAAATTGCGCGCAGACCCGATGTTCCGGGATGTGACCAGCGATGCACAAATGCGCGGTCTGCAAGCACAGTTGAAGATAGACCGCGACCGCGCCAATGCGCTGGGCGTGAGCATGGAGGCGGTCCGCACCGCCTTGTACAGCGCGTTCGGCGAGCGCCAGGTCTCCACCATTTACCTGCCCACCGACACCTACCAGGTGATCATGGAACTCGCGCCTGAAGCCAAGCAGGACGAATTTGCATTGAACAGCATTTATGTGCGGGGCAGCGGCGGCACGCTGGTACCGATCAGCAGCTTCACCACAGTGGAGCGTAGTTCCAGCCCGACCGCGATCAACCACGTCGGCCAGTTGCAGGCAGTCACCGTCTCCTTCAACCTGGCACCGGGCTCGGCCTTGGGTGATGCGACTGCCAAGATTGACCAGGCCCGCGAAGCGATGCAAATGCCGTCTTCGGTGATCACCACGTATGGTGGCGATGCGGCCGTATTCAAAAACTCGCAGGGCAGCCAATTGATTCTGGTAATAGCCGCATTGGTGGTGATTTATGTGCTGCTCGGGGTGCTGTACGAGAGCTATATCCACCCCATCACGATTCTGGCCGGCCTGCCATCAGCGGCCATGGGCGCGCTGGGGACTCTGATGATTTTCGGCCAGGACCTGACCCTGATCGCGACGATTGGCATCGTGATGCTGATCGGTATCGTCAAGAAGAACGCCATCATGATGATCGACTTCGCATTGGAAGCCCAGCGCCATGAGGGCATGAGCCCGGAAGAGGCGATTCACGAAGCATGCGTGCTGCGCTTTCGCCCTATCATGATGACCACGCTGGCCGCGTTGGTCGGCGCTTTACCCATTGCTTTGGGTTGGGGTGCCGGGGCTGAGTTGCGTCAGCCGCTGGGCTTGGCGGTGGTGGGCGGGCTGGTGTTTTCGCAGGCGATTACGCTGTTCGTCACGCCGGTGCTGTACCTCGCGCTGGAGCGCTTTAGCGGAAACGGACCGATAACCGCCCCAGCAGGGTAGCCGGGCTGGCCCGATCAACGCCCTGGCCGCAAACCGGCTAAGGGATCCGCAAAGCGCAAACGCAATCGCAACTCCTGTTTCATACGGGTATTGCGTAATCGGCGCGACTCCGACATGAAACTCATTTGGATGGCGCTGAGTTCCTGCGCAGCCTGCGCGCGTGACACCCGTGGCGGAAGCGGCAAGCCATATAGCGCGGCAGCCGCTTCAAAGTAGTCGCCCATGCGCAGCTGGCTGTCATCGTTGACGTTGTAGACCCGCCGCGCGCGCGCGCGCCAGAGCGCCATCCAACAGGCGCGGGCCAGGTCATCGGCATGGATGTGGTTGGTGTACACGTCCTCCTGCGCAACCAGCACCGGACTGCCGCGCTGCAGGCGGGCGAGCGGAGTGCCCCCCTGCCGATCCGGTGCGTAAATCCCGGGAATGCGCAGCACGCTGGCACGGGTGGCTATCGAAAAGCTGCGGACGCTGCGCTCGGCATCCACGCGGCGGCGGGCACGCGCCGTGGTGGCCCGCAGCGGCTGTGTCTCTGAAACCCAATCACCGCCGCAATCGCCGTACACGCCGCTGGTGGATCCGTACACCACCGAACGCGGTAAGCGGCCCCTGCGCAGGCTGCGCAGGAGGTTGCGGGTGCGCGGGTCGTACTCGCCATCGCCCGGCGGGGGAGCCAGATGCACAATGCGGTGCGCCAGCCCGGCCAGGCGGCGCAGCGTGCGCGCGTCATCCAAATTGCCGACCAAAGGACTTGCGCCCAGGGCACGCAGGGCGTCGCGCTTCTCACGCTGGCTGGTCAGCGCCAGCCAGCGCGGGCCACCGCCATTCAGGTGCTGGTCGCGCACGAGGCGCTGCCCCACATCACCACAACCGACCACCAACACCCGCTCCCGCCGGAACCGCGCCGGCAAAGCGCCGCGCGGCGCGCGCCCTGCAAACGCGGATGCTGGCTTGACTGGACGTGCCAAAAAATGCCGCATATCAAGCCCCGATCCGCAGCAGAAGGGGGCTGCGGGGGATTGCGGGCAGAATCGCGGCTTTGTTTTCAGATGCTCGGGGCTTGGCTGCGGGACACATAGGATAAGGATAACCACTGTATGAGCGCGAGCGCGTCCCAATTTTCGGTTCTGGTGCAGCCCAGCGGGCGCGCGTTCAGCGTGGAGGCATCGGAGACCCTGCTGGCCGGCGGAATCCGCCAGGGCGTGGGTCTTCCCTATGGATGCAAAGACGGGGCCTGCGGCTCTTGCAAGTGCAAAAAAATCTCCGGCACGGTGGTCCACGGAAACCACCAGGACAAGGCACTCAGCGCTGCGGAAGAAGCTGCAGGCATGGTGCTGACCTGCTGCGCCACGGCTACCAGCGATCTGGTGCTGGAGTCGCGCCAGGTGTCGCTGGAGGGTGCTTTGCCGGTTCGCAAAATGCCAGCGCGCATCAGCAGCTTGGTACACCAATCCCCGGACGTCATCCAACTGCAACTGCAACTGCCTGCCAGCGAGTCCTTCCAATACCGCGCCGGGCAGTACCTGGACGTGCTGCTGCGCGACGGCGCGCGGCGCAGCTACTCCATGGCCAACGCCCCCCACACAGGCCCGACGCTGGAACTGCACATCCGCCATATGCCCGGCGGGCGCTTCACGGATCTGGTCTTTGGCAGCATGAAAGAACGCGACATCGTGCGCATCGAAGGGCCGATGGGCTCCTTCTTTTTGCGGGAAGATTCGGATAAGCCGGTGGTGCTGCTGGCCTCCGGCACCGGATTTGCGCCCATCAAGGCCTTGATCGAACACATGCAAGAACGTCAGATCACCCGACCGGCCACCCTGTTCTGGGGCGGGCGGCGTCCGCATGATCTCTACATGGACGCGTGGGTACGGGCCCAACGCGCCGTGATGCCAAACCTCAGCTACGTGCCCGTGGTGTCAGACGCACTGCCCGAAGACCAGTGGCAAGGCCGCACCGGCTTTGTCCACCAGGCCGTTTTAGAAGATATGCCCGATCTTTCCGGCTACCAGGTCTATGCCTGCGGCGCACCTGTGGTGGTGGAGTCGGCACAACGCGATTTCAGTGACCTGGCGGGCTTGGATGAGGATGAATTTTTTGCTGACGCCTTCACATCTGAGGCAGACAAGCACTGAAAAAACCGGCCCTCAGGGTGCGGGCGATTCAGCCCGCTGGCTCAAGATGACGGCGGCTATCACCAGCGCGCCGCCCAGCAGCGCCAGCGGCGTCATCTGCTCGCTGATGTACCACCAGCCAAAGGCGGCGGCGAAGACCGGCTCCATGGCGTAGATGATGGCCG
The DNA here is from genome assembly GCA_947469815.1 of Comamonadaceae bacterium. Classification (GTDB taxonomy): domain Bacteria; phylum Pseudomonadota; class Gammaproteobacteria; order Burkholderiales; family Burkholderiaceae_C; genus Allorhodoferax. The sequence continues at coordinate 6,565 of CANIRI010000065.1, forward strand.
CTTGCTCAGCCGATACATGGGACTGTGCCAAGGCCTGCAGAAAAAAGGTGGCGGCTGAGGCAATAGCGCCCAGAAAAAGCAAACCCCACCAGACTTCCGCACCCACGATACCCGGCAACTGGGCCAGGCGTTCGGTACCGCTGTCGACCAGCATCCACACTGCTCCCAACAGCGCCATGCAGGCAATCTGCGCCGTTGCCAGTTGCGCCGGAGCATGGTTTTTCGCCCGTGCGGACATCATGATGGTGTACAGCGCGTAGGCCAAAGCCGCTGCCAGCGTGGCGACATCGGCCCAGAAGTCGCCCTGCACGTCGAAGGACATCAGACCCACGCCCAGGCAAGCCAGCGCGGCCGCACAAAAAACCATCCAACCCGCCGGTGCTCCCAGCGCCAGCCCAATCAGCGGAACCATGAGCACGTTCAAACTGGTCAAAAAAGCGCTGCGGTTGGCGCTGATGAATTGGAGACCGTAAGCCTGTGCCACCATGGATGTCAACGCCAGCACGCCCAATAACAGACCATCGCGCCAAGTCAGGGCCGGAATGCCACGCAAGAAAGGCCCCATACAAGCTGCGGCGATCAAAAAGCGCAGGGCAGTGATCTCCACGCCCGACAGTTGCGCGGTGGCGACTTTGAGCACGGGGAAGGTCAGGCCCCACACCACTGTCACCAGCAGCAGGAGCAAGGGATAGCGGTAGCGCATCCGCGCGCTTTATTCGCCCAGGTAGGCGGCGCGCACTTTGGGGTCGTTGAGCATGGTTTTGGCGTCGCCGGTCATGGTGATCAGACCCGACTCCATCACATAGCCCCGGTTGGCAATCGACAGCGCCCGGCTGGCGTTTTGCTCCACCAGCAAGACGGTGACGCCCTGCGCATAGACATCGCGCACCACCTCAAAGATCTTGTCCACCATCAGGGGTGAGAGGCCCATAGACGGCTCATCCATCAGCAGCACTTTGGGCCGGCTCATCAGCGCGCGCGCCATGGCCAGCATCTGCTGCTCGCCACCCGACATCGTGCCGGCCAGTTGCGCGCGCCGCTCTTGCAGGCGCGGGAAGATGGCAAACATCTTGTCGATATCGCGGGCGATTTCGGCATCGTCGTCGCGAATGTAAGCACCCATTTGCAGGTTCTCGACAATGGTCATGCGGGTGAAGACGCCACGCCCTTCAGGAACCATGGCCAAGCCCTGGCGCACCAGGTCCCACGGGCCCTGCCCTTTGATGCTTTTGCCCATGTATTCGATATCACCGGCGTGAATAGGCAGGGTGCCGGTGATGGCTTTCATGGTGGTGGTTTTACCAGCGCCGTTGGAGCCGATCAGCGAGACCAGCTCGCCTTCGCGGACTTCGAAATCGACGCCTTTGACGGCCTGGATACCGCCGTAGGCCACTTGCAGGGCGCTCACTTTGAGCAAGATGGGGGAAGTCATAACAAGAGGGTCCTACAGGCGTTCAGTGCGCGGCAGTGCCGAGATAGGCCTCGATCACGGCCTGGTTTTTTTGCACCTCGGCGGGCGTGCCTTCGGCGATTTGCTTGCCGTAGTCGAGCACGGTGACGCGGTCGCACAAGCCCATCACCAGTTTGACGTCATGCTCGATCAGCAAAATCGTGCGCTTGTCTTTGCGGATCCGGTCGATCAGCTCGCGCAGCATGACTTTCTCGGTGGCATTCATACCGGCTGCGGGCTCGTCCAGCGCAATCAGCTGCGGGTCGGTGGCCAAGGCGCGGGCAATTTCCAGGCGGCGCTGGTCGCCATAGCTCAGGGTGCGGGCTTTGTAGTCGGCAAACTTGCCAATGCCTACGTAGTCGAGCAATTCTTGTGCGCGCCCGGCAATGGCTTTTTCTTCGGCCAGGAAGCTTTCTGTGCGGAACATAGCGCCCAGCAAACCGCTTTGGGTGCGGATATGGCGTCCGACCATCACGTTTTCCAGCGCGGTCATTTCCGCAAACAAACGGATGTTCTGGAAGGTGCGCGCAATACCCGCCATCGCCACGGTGTGGACTGCCGTGGGCTGATAGGCCTGACCGGCCAGCTCGAAGCTGCCGCTGTCGGGCGTGTACAGGCCGGTGAGTACGTTGAAGAATGTGGTTTTGCCCGCGCCGTTGGGGCCGATCAGGCCGTAGACCTGGCCACGCTCGATGCGGATGCCCACATCACTGAGTGCTTGCAATCCGCCAAAGCGCTTGGAGACGCCGCTTACGTTCAATATGGTGTCTGTCATAAGGGTTCCGGTGCAGCGCAATCAGGCCGGTTTGGCGGCGGTAGCCAGGGATTTGCCATGGTCGGGCGAGGGCCACAAACCGCGCGGGCGCAGCAGCATGACGCTGATCATGGCCAGGGCAATCAGCAACTGGCGCAGGATGGATGCATCCAGACGGCCACCGGACATTTGCTGCAAAGGCCCCGCCACATAGCGCAAGACTTCGGGCAAAGAGGCCAGCAAAACAGCGCCCAGAACAACCCCCGGCAAGTGCCCCACGCCGCCCAGCACCACCATGGCGACGATCATCACCGACTCCATGAGGGTGAACGACTCGGGAGAAATAAAGCCTTGAAAGGACGCGAACAGCGCACCCGATACACCGCCGAATGTGGCGCCCATACCGAATGCGGCAAGCTTGAGGTTGCGGGTGTTGATGCCCATCGCCTTGGCGGCGATCTCGTCTTCGCGTATCGCCATCCAGGCGCGCCCGACTCGCGAGACTTCCAAGCGGTGCGAGATCACGATGCTGACCAGCACCAGGGCCAAAAACAGGTAGTAGTACAGCGAGACGGATGCCAGCTTGTAGTCGCCGATCATTAGCTTCTTGCCAAATTCCAAGCCGAATAAATTCAGCGGATCAATTTGGCTCACGCCCTTGGGGCCGTTGGTGATGTTGTAGGGGTTGTCCATATTGTTCAAGAACACCCGGATGATTTCACCAAAGCCCAGGGTCACAATGGCCAGGTAGTCACCGCGCAGGCGCAAGGTCGGCGCACCCAGCAACACGCCAAAGACGCCGGCCACTACGGCTGCCAAAGGC